>JANNEK010000371.1:0-14793 GCA_031378605.1 Chitinophagaceae bacterium
TGCCGCTAAACCATAAGGGTTGTTCTTAAAAAATTCAACAGTAAAATTTCCTGTGGCATTTTTCAATTCAATCCAACGCTGCACTTGTCCCTTACCAATGGGATATAGAAAATAATTTGTGTTATTCAAACCAATTTTTTGAAGTGGCCCATCTATAAAACTCGAACTGTTTGTGCTATCGGCCTGTATTGTGCAGTTCGATTGAAGCGATAGCATTTGAGAAGCCGTTGAAATAATCTTTCCGTTTGTTAATACCAGTTTATAGGGTAATGAAACCGGGCTTCTTAATATGGCACCTGCCGCATTATTCATTTTAATGGAAATACTGTTATTAATGCTTCCAGTTATAGAAATATCCTGATTTATAACGCCATTTAATTCAATAACCGGGAGGCCTATGGAGCTTTCGGTTATTGTTCCACTGCATATCAATTGCCCCTTTATTTTTATACTGTTATTATTGGGGCCACTTGCCAAATTAAAATTGCCTTTATTGAATAATAACCCGCTAATCAACAAGTCTCCGGAAAAGTCCAGTGAATAATTTACGCCGCTATTGATAATAAAATCTCCTCTTATGGTAGCGGTTGTGATACCATTCGATAAATAAGATTTGGTTCCTCCTGATGCAAAAGATGATAATTCAAAAGATCCATAGGTTCTGCCAGACAAAGAAATTGTATAGCTTGCCGGACCTGGTACATCAAATTCAAAAATTCCCCTCTCCGTTCCGGGTATCCGAGATATACGGCTTATATAAGAAGCATGGCTATTCGTAGTATTATGAATAAATCTTGCCCCATTATATATCCAGATAGAATCCACAATTACAATTGCGGCCCCTGGCGATCCCCCTGAGGAATTAATGAATAGACCATTCCTGAATACCTGAATACCACCTGCTCCGTTAACGGTCAATCCGGGTATTACTGTGTTGGTGGATGGTAAAATTAAACGTATAGAATCCGAACCAGAAGGTGATATGGCTATGCTATTTATTGAAACCGCCTGATCGGGCAATTGTACCCTATACGACCCTGTTACCAGGCTATTATCAAGTAATACATCATCTGTAGAGACAGGAAGAATATTTCCTTCCCAATTGGAGGCCGTATTCCAATTATTATCGCCGCCTTCTCCATCCCATTTTTTTTGTGCCTGCAGGTTGAGGCATAAAAAAAGACTTATCGAAAACAAGATATTTTTGTGTTTACCCGGGAAATTAATTACGCCACACATACTACAGGAATTAAAAATGAATTACCTGCAAAATAAAAAACCTCATTACTGCGGTAATGAGGTTTTTCTTTATTTAGATGATTTTTACTGGCGAAGGAAACGTATAGTACCCACCTGGCTATTATTCATAACCGCGGTAACCTGATAAGCACCCGAAGCGAGGCTTTGCAGATTAAGTACCACTTGCTGATTGCCTGTACCAATTGAAACAAGTTGTTGTTTTACTATTCTTCCATACATATCTGTTACCATTAGCTGCATAGTTCCTTTTTCTGAAGAACTAATGGTCAGCGTAGCAGAACTGCTTACGATAGTTGGTATCATTGACGTTAACAATATTCCTTTCGCTCCATTCATTACAGCAACGATTTGGCTATAACTAATCTTACCATCTTTATCAACCATCTTCAGTCGGTAATACGACGTTCCGGTAAACAGGTTATTATCTGTAAAGGAATAATTCACCTGGCGATCTATAGCTAGTACTAAACCTGCAGCAGTAAAGTTTCTTCCATCAGCAGATTTTAGTACTTCAAATTGCTCAGCATTACTATTAGTACTGATTAACCAACTTACCTGTGCTGAGCCGGATGAAATTTTTCTGGCGTCAAAATTAAGTAGTCGTATCGGTAAAGCACCCGCGATACCGTATCCAAATGTGTAAAATCCATTTATAGTAGCTATTGTACTTCTGGCAGCGCCAACCGTTGAATTTCCGGGCTGAATAATTGTACCACCTGAACTAAAATCTACCCAATCGGCACCGTTATACCTTGCAACCACTATTCCATCGGTGGCAATTGCGCCGGGTACTGCAGCTCTAAGCGTTATTATTATTGCAGCGTCTGTTCCACTAGCGGTAGATACCTGCCAGTACTCCTGGTTGGTAACTCCATTAATTGGAGAGATGGTAGTTAAATCAGAAAAGGCAACACCAAAATATTCTGCCTGGTAAATTGAGGTTGTTGCAGCAGATGGCCGCATAATAACAGGATCATAGATACTTCCTTTTCCGGTTGGCATTGTATAATCACTTGTACTGGCAGTACGACGGCGAACCGGTCCGTTTACAAATCCCGTAGGTGAAGGACTATTTACAACAAGGCTATGTACACCTGTATTATTTATAGTTAATACATTAGCTGTAGTGGTAGTAAGTTTTCCTTTGCCAGCAGAGTTAAAACTTAATTTACCCACTGTAATGGGTGTTGTTAACGTGGCCCCTGCCGGATTGTTTAATAAAAGAGTTAACTCATCGTTCGCATTATTGATGGTGCCGGTTGAAGATATGTTCTGGTTTGATGTACCGTTGAGCTCTACAACAAATAAATCTGTTGTAGTATTTACTGAATTGCTGCTACTTCCAAAAGTGCCCGCCGTATGATTTATATTTCCTTTTACTTTTAAAGTGGTTGGATTTGCCACGACATTATTGCTGATTTGCAGATCAAAACTTGATCCCCCGATATTTAAATCACCATTCACCTGAAAATTTACAACTTTACTTGAGTTTGATGCATTTGCAATTGCAACACGTGTATTAGTACCACTTACCTCAAAATTTCCATTAACGGTATAGTCAAAAATATTTACAAAGGCACTGCCATTGGAGGCTAATATCACCGTACGGTTATTGGTATTCAACACTTGAAAATTTCCCTTTACGGTTAAAGGAAAGCCAATACTCCAACCAATATTTGCCACGCTCACACCAGGGCAATTAAATACCAGGTTGCCAATTTCTTTTACTGTACCTACATTAATAGAAGGACAAAGGGTTGTTACACCAGTTATAAGAATGGTGGAATTTGCATCCCAAGTTGCGCGAGGACTATTACCCTGATTTCTATCCAACCAAAAAGTTGAGCCGCTATTAAAGAATAAATAATCCTGGCCTGTTATTGGATTTGGACACACGGTATTATTTCTAAATTGAATAGTTCCGTTTACATCAACCCTGTTTGTTAATGCAGTAATACCAGGTACTGTAAAAGTAGCTCCATTTGAACCTATCACAGTATTTCTACCAGCAAAATACCATGTTCCATCTACCAGTCCTTTTGCATTGTTATTGAATGCAATGGTAAAAGGAATATTTGTATCACAACTATCCTCTAAACGGCTGCCAGTATTTATTTTCAACGCCGGACTGGCAAGGAGTGTACTGAACAGATTAATAGTAGGCCCTGTCATTGCACCACCCACAAATAATTTTGCAGTTCTTGAATTGGTAACGGTTATTGAAAGCAGGTCTATATTTTCAATGTTAACATTCACGAGAGCATTCTGGTCAAAAATCACGTTATGAACTGCGTTGTTTGGAAATACGCCTGCACCCACAGCCGGGCCACCACTACTTAATGACCAGTTCGCATTATCGTTCCAGTTACCTCCAGCCCCTCCTGATGGGCCAATCCAAAAATAAGTTTGAGCTGATACTGACAATGTGAGGGTAAAGCACACTACGAGCACTGCGTAGATTTTTTTCATACATCAATAAATTTAGATAGATATTTAAAACAAAATAACACCAGAAAATTGCACAGGAGATAGGATTCCAGAGGCTTTGATTAGGAACCGGTAAGTGGTTAAAGCGAGCAAATTACAATAAATACTTTTCTATTGCAAGCATTTGCAAAAAAAATGATCTAAAAAAGGTCTTATCCAATGAGGGAAATAGCCCCGATTATTGAAAAAATTATAATCAGAAAACTCACGGATATCTATTTTGGATATTTTCTCATTGTTTCTTCCTGCAGAGTAATTACTTCATAAATTGAATAAAATGCTGGCTATCATTATTTTTTACGGAAGAATAGTCTGACTGGCACCCCTTTAAAATTAAATTTTTCCCTTAACTGGTTTTCCAGGTAATTTTTGTAGGGCTGTTTTACATCATCGGGAAAATTACAAAAGAAGGCAAAAGAGGGTACATGGGTAGGCAATTGGGTTACATATTTTATTTTAATTGGATGGCCACGCACCACAGGAGGATGAAAACTCTCAATGGCCTTTAGCATTATTTCATTTAACTGAGAGGTGGCAATTCTACGTTGCTTATTTTCATATACTTCGAGGCAAGTTTCAATGGCCTTATGAATTCGCGTTTTTTCTTTTGCCGAAATAAAAAGTATTGGAACGTCGGTAAATGGTGCAATCCTTTCCTTTAATTGCTTTTCATAATCCCGTACGGTATTGGTCTCTTTTTCCATCAGATCCCACTTGTTAACCAACAACACAATACCCTTTCCTTTTGTAGCAGCAAGACTAAAAATATTAAGGTCCTGCGCTGCAATTCCTTTGGAGGCATCTAACATCATTAAACAAACGTCCGCTTCATCCATTGCCTTGATGGCTCTGATTACTGAATAAAACTCAAGATCCTCATGCACCTTGGATTTTCGTCGAATTCCGGCCGTATCAATCAGTACAAATTCTTTATTAAAAAGGTTGTAATGAGTATGTATCGTATCTCTGGTTGTACCAGCAATTTCGCTTACTATTGTCCGTTCCTGGCCAACCAATGCATTAAGGAGTGATGATTTGCCTACATTCGGTTGCCCAATAATGGCAAACTTTGGAAGTTCATTTTTTTCAAGTGTGTCTTCCGATTGATCATCTGTTATTAATAATGCAATTGCATCCAATAATTCCCCGGTACCGCTGCCACTCATAGAAGAAAGAAAGAAGATATTATCAAACCCAAGCCGGTAAAACTCGGTAGCCTCCAGTAACCGGTCGTGATTATCGACTTTGTTCACGACCAGGAAAACAGGTTTAGATGCTTTGCGTAAAATATCGGCCATCGCTTCATCAAGATCAGTAATTCCCGTTGCGGCATCTACCATAAACATTAACGCATTTGCCTCTTCAACGGCAATCATTACCTGTTTACGGATCTCGCGTTCAAAAATATCTTCGCTTCTGGGAACAAACCCACCTGTATCAATAACATTAAAATTTTTGCCGTTCCATTCGCTTATACCGTACTGGCGGTCGCGGGTAACGCCGCTAACATCATCAACAATGGCTTTTCGCTGTTCTAATAACCTGTTAAAGAGTGTACTCTTTCCCACATTTGGCCTTCCAATAATCGCTACAGTAAAACTCATACTCTTTTCTTAATAATAAATCATTTCTGAACAAATCAGTGCGCGAAAGTAGGCATTTAGTTTGGCTTTACCGGCTACTCCTTTCACTAAAATGCCCCGCCAAAAGCGAGGCTATCGATAAAAGAATTAATCGTTTCTTATCCTTTTTTACGGGAATTCAGGTAATCCAGAAAACGGACTACATCTTCCTCTTTTTTCAAATTCAACGGGTTTTGATTTAACCATGCCTCCGCCCCGGCATCCGCATTTATTGTGGCTATCAAATTGTCTTTGTTTAGTTTTCGGAGCCTGTTGGATTGACCATATTTATTATTGATATAGTACATGGTCTGTGCCGAGAAATAATACCTTTTCATGGTTCCAAAAAGCGAGTCTGCCGTACCAAGCGTCATTTTTATATGCTTCAGCAACTGCATATCGCCGTTATTCATAACCTGAACAAAGGATGGCGTTTCCGCATTAGGATTATTCTCAACAATTACGGGGAGATTGTTTTCAAATACAGCCAATATTTCTTTTTCATTATCTTTCTTATAAAAAATAACTTTCCTTACTTTTCCAGATATTATCACTCTTTCCTCTCCCTTATCATTTAAAAAATATACTTCGTTTGAATAAAGATTTATTTTAATCGGGGCCTTACCCATTATCTGGTTACTATTGTCGATAACGGAAGCAAGAATGTATTCATTTTTCCAAAATGGGCTACCGCTGATGCGATCATAAGGAATACGATTATTTCCAATCGTATTACTACCATAAACAATCAGGGCACCATCTCCGGAGGTGCCTACGGGTGCAGACTCTAAAGATACCTGCCCCATTAAACTATTCGAAAAAATCAGCAGTCCTAATCCGAATGATAACTGTGCAAATTTTCGCATAAAAATTATTTTATTGAGGTGATTTAATTTAAAAAATGACAATCAATTATTCTCTTTTGCTGCATTAATGATATCCATATTCTTTAAGCATAAAATCACTGTCCCTCCATTTGGGTTTTACCTTTACAAACAACTCCAGAAACACCTTCCGGCCCAAAAATTTTTCAATTTCAATTCTCGATTCAGTACCTAGCTGCTTAATCATTTTACCCCCCTCCCCTAATAAAATACCCTTTTGAGTATCCCTTTGTACAATAATTGTAGCAACAACTTTTATTAAGGTGGATTTTTCTTTAAATTCTGTTACTAATACAGTAGTATGGTAGGGAATTTCTTCTTTATATAATTGAAATATTTTTTCCCTTATTTGTTCCCCTACAAAAAATTTCGTGGGCAGGTCCGTTAATTCATCACCTTCAAAAAACGGTTCTCCTTCTTTTAAATAAGATAAAATACGGACAAGAAGTTGTTCGGTATTCGTTTGTTTAAGTGCCGAAATACCAATTACTTCTTTACAATAAGGTTTGGATTTAAAAAATTCAGTAGCTTCTTTAATTTTTTCTTCCTTGCTTTCATCGGTTTTATTTAGTACCACCATGCAGGGTACACGTAAATTTAAGGATTGAAAAATTACATCGGCTTCTAATTTATCTTCCTTCATATCTACCAGCAATAAAGCAAGGTCGGCATCTTCCAGGGCTCCTTTTACTGCCTGCATCATTTTCTCATGCAATTTATATTTAGGCTCAATGATACCAGGGGTGTCGGAGAAAATAATTTGATAGTCAGGAGTATTAAGAATTCCTTTTATCCGGTGCCGGGTGGTTTGCACTTTTGAAGAAACGATAGCCAGTTTTTCACCCATTAAAACATTCAGCAGTGTGCTTTTACCTGCATTCGGCCTACCAAAGATATTTACAAAACCTACTTTCATTTCATGAATATAAAGCTCTAAAGGTAGCTATTAATAGTGCGGTAGCTATTATTGGTTTTTTTGAGAAAAAGCTCATTATTCAGACCGAGCGTATTGTTTGATTTCTGCATTTATTCGGCACCAACACAAATTAAAATATTTTTAAAGGAACCAATATTGAAAGAGTTCTGAAGTAGCATCAACCCTCTTTACTTATCCGGATAAAAAATAAACTGCAGATGAACCAAAATAAAGAGGCTGTTTCAAAAGACGATAAAATCTCGCAAAGGCGCTATCACGCAAAGAAGAAAATATTGAAGATCAAGCGTTGCAACTTCGCGTCGTTGCGAGAAAAAAATATTTAAAATACCTTTGAGCCTATTGTTTTATTTCCCGCAAGCCCAAATTAAAAATTCCGGGAATTGTCTACTCCATGTATTGAGATCATGCTTTCCCAATCTGTCAATCACCAGCGGTATTTCTTCTTTTCGCGCCAGTCCTTTTTCCATCAGCAATAACCGAATATCTTCTGTATCATCTTGTACATCTATTATTCCATCTTTATCACGATCGCTGGTTTCTTCCAGGCTGCCGGTAAAGAACCAATACTTCGTGGAAGGTTTTCTCCTTGATGCTTTTATTGTGGCAAAAACAATTCGATTTTTTTCATGCGAATAAGTGGAGTCTTTAGCATCTTTATCTCTCCACCAAAACGAACCGGAGAATATTCCAACTCTGTCAATCTTATCAGCGTTATTCCATGCAATATCAAAAGCCGATAATCCTCCCAACGACCATCCTGCTACAGTTACAGATTTAAATTTTTGAACGCCGGCTTTTTTCTTAATAAATGAATAGAGTTCTTTATCAACAAATGCATTATACAAGGCGGCACGGTTTCCTTTATTTTCATAATCTGGCTTACCACTTATTCCATATTCCTGCATGCGATCTCCCGCGTGAATAGCAACAACCAATAAAGGCTGAATTCTATTTAATTTATAGAGGCTGTCAATTATTTCGTTGAGGCGAAGTGCTTTTATATCCTGCCCATCGTTCAGTAATAATAAATTTAGTGATTCTTTATTGTCAGGTATTGGCGTATTAATAATGGAGAGGGTAACCTGGCGTTGAAGATGCCGGCTATAAATTTTATCTTCTTGCAGTTCAATGGATTTGTTCTTACAACCAATGAATAAAATGAAAAAAAAGGGGACAATAAAATATTTCATCTTATGAATGTATAATTTGTAAAAATACAAATGATTTTTGGTGCGAAAAGTGAATACGGTTACCTTTGTTGCTCACATCGCGAAGTAGAGCAGCGGTAGCTCGTCGGGCTCATAACCCGAAGGTCGGGAGTTCGATCCTCCCCTTCGCAACAGTAAAGACTCGGAAGAGTCTTTTTTATTTTGATCGAACCAAACATTGGTTTTTTTCTGGGTTAGTAGTTAGGCTGAATGCTGCTTTAATTCTCTTTCAATATTGGTTCCTTCAAAAATCTTTTAATAATTGTATACAGTATATGTATTAAACAGTAGTTCATTTAATAAAATCTATATAGGGTATACTTCCGATATAGCACAAAGGATGAAATCCTATAATGAGTTATCGACCAAAGGATGGACCGTTAAATTCAGGCCCTGGGAATTAGTATATACCGAAACGTTTGAGGAAAAGGCAGGAGCAATGGCAAGAGAGCGTTCATTAAAAACTGCAAAGGGACGTGAGTTTATTTGGTTGATGATTAAAAAAGAAAAGTAGGGGCTCATATCGGCCAGTTGGCCGACGGGAGTTCGATCCTCCCCTTCGCAACAGTGAGGCTGTCAAAAGACAAATAAAATCTCGCAAAGGCGCTACGACGCAAAGAAGAAATATTGAAGATCAGGCGTTGCGACTTTGTGTCGTTGCGAGAAAAACATATTTAAAATACTTTTGACATCCTCTTATTCAATAGCTCATTACTTATAATTAACTTCTTCTGCTAACCGTGCTTGCTCCATTACTTTTTAGATCACGAATTTTTCCGTCCCCTTTATAATAGATTCCGCTTGCGCCGCTCGCACGTGCATTCAATTCAATATTCACCGTAATTTTAATATCAGATGCCCCGCTTGCATCAGCCGTGCAGTTATCAGCAATCAAATCATATCCGGTAAACTCACTCGCGCCACTTGCCCTTACTTTAAGGTTGGTAACCTTTCCTTTTTTTATTTTTACATCTGATGCACCACTAATATCTACGTTCAATTCGTTTGCTGTTATTTCCCCATCAAAGTCGCTAGCCCCAGAGAAATTGAGCTCGAGTTCATTTAATTTAATACCACCATTCGTTTTTACATCGCAGGCGCCCGAGGCCGCTAGTTTCGTAAGATTTTTAAATGAAACATAAACTTTTAATTTTCTATTCCCATTATTTTTCCACCAATTATCTTTATTATCAAACCAAATCTTTAATACACCTTCTTCCACGGCCAATTTAATTCTGTTCCTTTGTTCTTCGTTAATAGCACTAACAGCAATCGCTTCTTCTTCTCCCTGCGAGAGATAAACATCGATAGCATTTGAAACTTTAATAGCCTGGAAACTTCCACTAAGTTTACGAACCTCGGCATTAGGGTCGTTGTAGATCGATTTTTGAGCCAATAAAGAAATAACTGGTAAAAGCATCAATATCAACAGCAGGTTTTTTTTCATATCTAATATTTTAAGAAAGCTAAAATTAACTTTTACGTGTTACACTGCCACCACTACTTGTATGCACATCTCTTATTAATCCATTCCCTTTGAAATAAATATATCCACCACTAGATGCTTCAACAGAAAGTTCCTTATTAACAGTAACCTCAATGCCGGCTCCACTGCTTGATTCTGCATCGCAATTTTCTACGGTAAGATTATACCCCCGGAAAGTACTGCCACTACTGCCTTCTATTTTTAATTTACCATCAATAGTGCCAGATATAATTATCGTTGAACCACTGCTCTGGTCTACCTCCAGGGAAGAAGCTTCTACTTTCCCTTTTATCGATGCCCCGCTGGAAGCATCCATAGTAAGATCACCCGATTTAATGGAGCCTTCAATTACAATATCAGAACCTGAAGAAGCATGAATCAAATCTAAATCCTTTGCAGATACATATACCTTTAAATTTTTATTGCTGAAATTTTTCCAAGCCTTCCAATTTTCTGTATCAAAGTAAATTTTCAAAATACCATTTTCAACTACTGTTTTTATTTTGTTTCGATGCGCCGCATCGTTTGCACTTACAGCAACTGCTTCTGTGTTACTCTGATTAAGGTAAACAGTTATTCCATGAGAACTTTTTACACCGTGAAATGCTGCTACCTCGCGGACCTCTGCATTTGGATCATTTATTTGCTTTTGTGCAATCAGGCATGAAGACAATAATAATACAGTACTAAATAATAGGATTTTTTTCATAAAAACGTTTGATTAATGATGTATAAAAAATCTAAATGTTGCATGCCCTTAGTTTCTTTTAGTAACACTTCCACCACCACTTGATGAATTTCGTTTAATAATTGGATTGCCTTTATAGTCAATATCACTTCCTCCAGATGCTTCCGCAAAAATTTCTTTCGAAACATTTAGGTGAGCATCGCTTCCCCCACTTGCCTCAACAATGGCAAATTCTGCCTGCAGGTCATACCCTAAAAAATCGCTGCCGCCGCTTGCAGTTACTTTTAAATTAGTTGCTGTACCCTTCACCCGACCATCAGAACCGCCACTTAAACTAATAAAAAGTTCATTAGCGTTTAGTTCGCCTGTAAAATCACTGCCGCCAGAAAGATTGATTTTTAAATTATTTGTAGTAACGATCCCTTCAACAATTACATCTGAACCACCAGAAGCAGTAAGAGCATCTATATCTTTAACCGAGATATAGGCTTTTAACTTACGATCTCTCCATGTGATGTAAAATCCGTTTTCACTACCATAAGATATTCGAAGAACCCCATTTACGACTTTCGTAACAATTTTGTTGCGGTACTCAATTTTATTAGCACTTATAGCCACGGCTTGCTCCTTACCCTGTGTCAAATAAAGGTCTATCCCATCTTCGATAAAGATGCCATGAAAAGCATCCACTTTGCGCATACTACTATTGGGATCGCTAATAACCCTGCCAGTTTGAGCGAATGAACTATTAAAAACCGCAACTGTAAATAAGAACAGGTAGATAGGCTTCATATTCTTTTTTTATTGAAACGGGCAGGTTCACCAAAATGTTACAAAGCGATTAAAATGATTTTGCCCTTATCTTTACAAAATCTTTATTAGATAGTAAAAGACATCAGATTCCCGGGGTGCTGAGTGACTGAGTTTGCTGAAGGGCGTTCCTTCATTTAAACCCACGCACAAGGCTGAGATAAGACCCGTTGAACCTGGACAGGGTAATGCCTGCGCAGGGAAGGTAGCATGTATTGGTTTCTACACTTCACTTTCGCAGCATTTCTCCTAATTCAATTTTTTAACTCTAAATCTTTAACAAGATGAGAAAATTGTTATTAGGGATTTGCTTCAGTTTGTTAAATCAAATTGTTCTCTCCCAAGTTATTTCCGGCAAGGTAGTAGATGCCTCAACAGG
Source organism: Chitinophagaceae bacterium (assembly GCA_031378605.1). Classification (GTDB taxonomy): domain Bacteria; phylum Bacteroidota; class Bacteroidia; order Chitinophagales; family Chitinophagaceae; genus Endoryza. Next base: position 11,762 of record JANNEK010000371.1, read on the forward strand.
TTCTCCTATTCCTTCAGTTACTGTTGAACTGGATAATCAACACAGCGTTATTACTAATGAAAGCGGATTATTTATTTTTTCAAAACTAAAATCAGGCAATTACCAGCTCCGGCTAAGTAGTATTGGCTATAAGTCGTTCGAAATTTTTGCATCAACCAAAGAAACTCCTTTGGTTTTAAAAATGGATCAATGGAAATTATTTATGCAGCCCATTGAGGTAAAAGCAGTGCGTGCCGGCGACAAGGCGCCTTTTGCAAAAACAACACTAACAAAAAAAGAAATTGAAAAATTGAATTTGGGTCAGGACCTACCGTTTATTTTAAATCAAACACCTTCCGTAGTTATTAATGCTGACGCAGGTAACGGAGTGGGTTACACTGGCATTAGAATTCGTGGAACAGATGCTACCCGAATTAATATGACAATTAATGGAATTCCATATAATGATGCCGAATCGCAAGGACTTTTTTTTGTAAACTTGCCCGATATTGCCTCCTCGGTTAACAATATACAAATTCAAAGAGGTGTTGGAACCTCCTCAAATGGTACAGGTGCTTTCGGTGCTACCATAAATTTCAGTACCAATGAAGTAAATACGATACCCTATGCAGAAATAAATAATAGTTATGGCTCTTTTAATACCTGGAAAAATACTTTTAAGGTGGGTTCAGGCTTATTAAGCGATCACTTCACAATAGACGCGAGATTATCGAATATAAGCAGTGATGGATATGTAGATCGTGCTTCAAGCAAACTTTCTTCCTTCTACCTGTCTGGTGCTTTTTTAAATGAAAAAACATCGATCAGGCTAAATATATTTTCTGGCAAAGAAAAAACATATCAATCCTGGTATGGTATCACTGAAGCTGATCTAACCAACAATCGCAGTTTTAATTCAGCAGGAACAGAAAGACCCGGGGCTCCTTATGATAATGAAACCGATAATTATAAACAAGATCATTATCAGCTATTCATGAATCACCAGCTAAACAAAAATATAGCAGTTCAAACCGCTTTGTATCTAACAAAAGGCAAAGGTTATTACGAACAATATAAAGCAGCACAGGAATTTTCAAAATATGGTTTGAACGATATGATTATCGCAACAGACACCATTTCTAAAACAGATCTTATCCGGCAGTTATGGCTTGATAACAATTTTTTCGGACAAGTATTTTCCTTGCAATACAAAAAAAATAAGAATCAATTAACCATTGGGGGAGGCTGGAGCCGATACAATGGAAATCACTTTGGAGAAATTATTTGGGCCGCTGCTGGTGTACCAGACCGTTATAAATGGTACAATCATGATGCCTATAAAACTGATTTCAATGCATATGCCAAATACCAATTCAGCCTTTCGCCCGGCATCAGCCTATTTGCTGATCTTCAATATCGAAGGATATTTTACAATATTGATGGTTTTCGAGATAATCCAACAATTAAGATTAAAGAAAATTACAGTTTTCTAAATCCCAAGCTCGGAGTTAACTATTCAATTCAAAATTACCAATTATTTTTATCCTATTCGTTGGGACAGAAAGAACCGAACCGTGACGATTTTGAAGCGGGTACAGATCAATTACCAAAATCAGAAAAACTGCATGATATCGAATTGGGAGTAGAAAAAAAGATGCTCCACTATAATTGGGGGGCAACTTTCTATTATATGCGGTATAAAAATCAATTGGTATTAACAGGAAAAGTGAATGACGTAGGTGCTTATACGCGTTCGAATATACCTGTAAGTTACCGGTTAGGGCTAGAAATACAGGGAAAGGCAGTAGCTACTAATTGGCTGAATCTTGCCGGTACATTCACAATAAGTCGCAATGAAGTAAAGAATTTTGTAGAATTTTATGACGACTACGATAATGGCGGGCAAAAAAAAATCAACCATGGAACTACTTCTATTGCTTATTCTCCCACTGTAGTGGCAGGAGTTACTGTTAATTTTATTCCTGTTCGAAATTTGGAGATCAGTTTACCCGGTAAGTATGTTAGCCGGCAATATCTGGATAACACTTCTAATAAGGCTCGAAGTCTTAAAGAATTTTATGTGCAGGATTTACGAATGGGCTATACGTTGTATAAATCACTTTTTAAGGAAACCACCTTTGTATTGCAACTCATAAATGTATTCGATAAAAGATATGAACCTAATGGATATACATTCACCTATCAGTATGGTGGAGCAATTTCAACAGAAAATTATTATTTCCCAATGGCTGGAAGAAATTTTATGATAGCATTGCAAGTGAAGTTATAAGACCCTAATAACATAAAATACCAACTAATAAGCAAGCATCGCAATAGATACGAAAAATAATGGCTGCAATTTCGGCAGCCATTTTACTATCCTTGCTCAACAACTCAATTTACGATTGATAGTAGCCTTGTATACTAAACTATTTTTTTATAAATTTTTCCTGCCAGGCCAGCATTCCCCCAACCAGGTTTTTTGTATTTTTAAATCCGAGCATATCGAGTATCTGGCAAGCCTGACCGCTTCTGTTTCCGCTTCGGCAATAAACAATCAATTCTTCGTTTTTAAACTCATCGAGTTCATCTACCTGCATAGATTGAATTTTTCCTAATGGAATTAATCCACCACCAATATTAAACTCTGCATTTTCATGTGGCTCTCTTACATCCACAATATTTATTTTTTCGCCTGCATCGATTCTTGCTTTTAGTTCTTCTGAGGTAATGTTTTGCATAAAAATTAGTTTTTTTATTTTTGATCTGTTGAATCGATTAATTGCCGGACAGGCTTCTGGACACTTAAAAAAAGATCCACAGTTTGTCCCTGCCGAACCCTGTTCAATCTATGATCCGCTGTATACCGTTCGGGGCTTTGTTGTTTTACATAAGCATTCGTTGTATCCGTTACATCGGCATCCGGAACAGCTATACCAACGATTAAACCTGTTGATTCGATTGCGATTTTTGCTTCGTAATAGGACATTCCAAAAAGATCGGGCACAGAAAATTCATCTAGCCCCAAACCGCTTCCCAATATCAGGTCGATG
>JANNEK010000399.1:0-3513 GCA_031378605.1 Chitinophagaceae bacterium
TCTGTGAAAGAGACTTGCGTACACCTGAGAATCTTCAAACATTTGATGAGACAGGCGACTTCCTGATCAAAGCAAAGAAGAAAGGGATGTTATATGGGCTGCATTACGGCACTCATCCATTTGATGTGATAGGGTGGGACGGTTACTGTTACCCGTTTGCTTTTAGTATTCATGATTTTGAACCCATCACAGGCAGGGTACATCAGCCTCCTCCGGTACATCAAACATTCGAAGCAAATAATTTTGTTGTTTGTTCTTTCTGCCCCCGCTTGTATGATTATCATCCAAATGCAATACCAGCACCCTATAACCATAGCAATATTGATAGCGACGAACTTCTATATTATGTAGATGGTGATTTTATGAGTCGAAAAAATGTTACCCGGGGAATGATGACATTGCATCCGGCTGGTATTCCACATGGACCACATCCTGGAGCCGTTGAAAAAAGTATTGGGGCAAAAGAAACGAAAGAGCTGGCGGTAATGGTAGATACGTTTCATCCATTGATGTTAACCAAAGAGGCGTTGGAAATTGAAAACAATGATTATGTGATGAGTTGGGCAGAATAGGATAGCAGGAGTTGTGAGCCTGTAGCCTTTAGCCTGATGCTTTGAGCCATGAATCAAGTATTCACTACTTGTGGCAATGCATTGTACGGCGAAATGCTTTATTGCCCTATTGGTTTGAAATTACTTTCCTTAAGATGAGTTTGAATATATAATTTCAATTCGGCTAATGACATGCCTTTGGTTTCAGCACTTATTTTTTCTCTGATTTCTCTCATCATTTTCACTGCGTCAAATGTTTTTTCTCTTTTAATCGTTTCCATAATTAATTAAATCTTTTGGACTTCTTATTTCTATCATTTGATATCCCAATCTAAGGTTTACCGAATTATAGCCTTTAATTCTGTCCAGGTTAACAATATGTTTAAAATTCCAACTCGCCAGCACATCTACTTTATTAATTGTTGCCAATGCAATATGTCTGCAATCTTCCAGGCTTGTTGAGCCCACCACTTTTTCGATAATGTAAGTATCCCCAAGTTTAATCGCTTCTTCTGTAAGTTCAACTCTAACAAATTTGTCAGCAGAATAATTGTATAATAATTCTCTGACATTAGTTGGTGCATTTAATAGCTCAAGATCAAGCAAGTCAGAAACGACAAAAATAATTTCATTTTTCTCAAGTCGCTCAAAGAGTAATTGTGTATCATCTTTAAATTCTTCGTCAAAGTAACCGCCAACTACAGATGTGTCTATATAAATTCTTTGTTTCATTTTGTTTGAGTAAACAATTCAAATTTACAGTAAAGTTTGAAAAAAAATCATTGTTGTCCGACTAAATAAGTTAATTGCTTCATTTGCAAGTATCGCCTCACCCCAACCCTCTCCTCGCGGAGAGGGGGCCAGAACCAGCTCCGCAAAAGGTTTTTAATAATTATTAAGATGATTTTAGTGGGACAACAATAAAAAAAATTAGAGTTATTCGAGTCGCTCCAACATTTCATCTAATTCTCTTGCTAGTGCTATAGTAAGAATAAAAAATAACTAAGCGCTCTCCTGCGGTACTTCGTGTTCTTTGCGTTCCTAAAAAGCCGGCGGCAAGGGAAAAGAGCCAAACGAGGAATGTGGGAGCTCGCAATAAAATAACTCAGCAAACTTCCTGATACGTTAATTTCATATTATTTTCTTATTTATCCTCGAATTGATTGTAACATTTTCACATTGATATGAACCTGTAGTCTAAAAAATAATTTAATAATTTAAATTTCTCATTGTATTTTTGCATTTAACCAAATGGTTTAACTGAATGGTTAAATTGATTAAGGAAGTTTCTGCCCAGGATAAAATTCTGCTTGCTGCAAAGAATGTTTTTTTAGCAAAGGGGATGGCCGGCGCCCGCATGCAGGATATTGCTGATGAGGCAGGAATCAATAAGGCATTGCTTCATTATTATTTTCGCGATAAGAAAAAATTGTTTGAAATGATTTATGAAGAAGCCGCCGCCCAATTGTTTCCTAAAATAAATTTCATTTTTGAATCGGAGGCTCCTCTTTTTGAAAAGATTGAAAAATTTGTAGAAGAATATATTACGATGTTGTTAGTAAACCCATTTCTTCCTTTGTTTGTACTCAATGAAATCAACCAGGAGCCTCAGTATTTTCAGAAAAAATTTTGGGGAAAGAATAAACCAAAACCTGAAAAATTTTTGAAACAAATAGAAAAAGAAGTTAAACAGGGAACTATTCGCCCTATTCAGCCGGTTCATTTATTAATGAATATGATTTCCATGACCATTTTCCCTTTTATTGCTAAGCCGCTTTTTCAAATCAATATGGCGTTGAACGACGAACAATTTAGAAGTGCTATGGAAAGCCGAAAAAAAGAAATACCAAAATTTATCATTGAATCTATCAGGAAATAATTTTTTTATGCGAACATTAATTATCAGATTTTTTTTTCAATTAAGGGTGCTATTTTATAGCTGCCTGATTTTGCTTCCTTCTTTGGCAGAGGCCCAAACATCTAATACTTTATCTTTAGAGGAAGCGCATCAACTCGCTAAAAATAATTATCCGCTTATCCGGCAACGGGCATTAATCAATAAAACAGCAGGAATCACAATAGAGAATCTTCAAAAAGGATTTCTTCCTCAAATTTCTTTTTCAGGACAAGCTACTTATCAGTCGGAAGTTACCCAGGTAAAAATTCCGGTTCCAGGACTAACTATTGATCCGTTGAGTAAAGATCAATACAAGATTGTTACAGATATAAGTCAGATGATTTATGATGGAGGCATTACCCGCGAACAAAAGAATTTACAACAATTGAACACTGCCGTTGAAGAGCAGAAACTTGAAGTAGAATTGTATAAACTGAATGATCGCATCAGCCAGATTTATTTGGGTATTTTGTTTTTAGAAGAACAATTAAAACAAACAAATCTTGTAAAATCAGATCTGCAAAACGGTATTAAAAAAGTTGAAGCGCAGGTGAATAATGGTGTAGCCTTTCGATCAAATGTAAATTTGCTTCAAGCGGAACTACTTAAAACGGAACAGCGAATTATAGAAATAAATTCTTCAAGAACAGGACTTCTTCTGGCGTTGGGACTGTTTATAAATCGTACGCTGCCGCCGGAAATTAAACTGCAAACACCAATTGTAAATGCGGGCAACAATGGGACAAATGTTATAAAAAGACCAGAGCTACAGCTATTTTCCTCACAGCGTAATTTTATTAATAGCCAGGCAAAACTAATCAATGCAAAAAATTTGCCTCGTGCAAGTTTGTTTTTCCAGGGAGGATATGGAAGACCTGGCTTGAATTTTCTAAAAAATGAATTTGCTTTTTACTATGTGAGTGGATTGCGTTTAAACTGGTCGCTGGGTGGTTTATATACTCAAAAAAAAGATAAAGAATTATTAGACGTTAACAAACAATTGGTGGATATACAAAAAGAAACATTTTTATTAAACACACAAACGATACTGGTTCAGCAACAAGC
>JANNEK010000238.1:0-2560 GCA_031378605.1 Chitinophagaceae bacterium
ATTTTTTTAAGCAAAATATTCATATTGCTATTTTTGGAGAGTTGATATCTTATTAACGAATGATTGACGGAATGTATGCTTATTTGTTAAGCCCATTTATCTTTTAAGTATTATAGCCTGCAATTTAGATCTTTGGATCAAAATATCCATCACACAGTTTGGGGGAAATTGATGCTAATCATATAATCCATTACTATTTAGGGTTTACTGTTAAACTCAAAGTGCCAATTTAATATTTATCTCAAATTGAGCAAAATACCTAATGATCAATTTGGATAGGCATGAGGATGCTAACCTCATTAATCTAACGAGGTTGAGCACCAATACAATTGAACTAATCCATGATTCACTGGTGTTTTGAACCTTAGCTCTAATCCTATCCATTCCATAAGCTAATTTGGCTTGACCAAATTTACCTTCAATAGGATTTCGTTCACCAGGCCTTACATGATTGGACATTGCCTGATCTTTGCTAGGTCTCCCTAATTTTTTACCTCTAAATTCTATACCCAATGATTTTAAAAACGCTCGATTGTCTCTATTCCCATATATGTTATCTCCTAATACTTCTTTGGGATAAAATCCAAATTTCTTTTTATAAGATTCTACAGATTGTTCAAGCGTTTTAGCTTCATTAAAATTTTCCCAATCTAATCTATCTAAAAATGCATATCCATTTATAGTGGCCATTTGTATCTTACTGCCAAATTCTGTTTTCTTACCTGCCTTGCCTCTTACTATTGGCCTCACATGTGGTTGATGGATATTTACTATTCTATGTTCAACAGACTTATCTCCTGTGCGATGCATTTGTGCTTGCTGATCATATACTGTAGATAAGGTGTTGATGTACTTTCTGTCAATCTCACTTAGTTTAGGATCTATTTCATTTTCAACACATATGTCTTGTAGTTTCTTTATTGATTCGTTATTACGATTTAGAAATCGCAACTGTTGACCTATAATATTATACTTGTCTTTATTTGAAATACTTTTCTTCTTCGCTCCGTTTAAATAATTTTTCTTCGCTAACTCTCTATATGTTCTTGGCTTTTCTACTAAATGTTTTATTTGAGCATATAACTTGTCTATAAGTTCTTCACTCTTCTTCCTAGCTGACCCTATTACTTTTATATCTGTAGGAAAAGTAATTGCCTGTGGGCAAACAGTTGCATCCATTATTAATCTTCCTTGATTTGGTAGAGCTGATACATCATTCCCTGTAGGTCTATCATCATCGTCATCTTTTTCCTTTTTTTCCTCCTCAGGGGCAGTAATTTTGATATTTAGTTTATCCTGATGGTGTATAGCAATGATATAGCTAATCTCGTCCAGTATTGTGGGTGTTAATCGACTTCTAATGTCTACGAAGAGGCTACTGTCAAAAGGAGCTTCATTTGTAAAGCTACTGTAACCTAAAAAATATTGCATGAACATATTTTCTTCGATTTGATTAATCGTCTCTTCATCTGTTAAATTTAACATGTGCTTTATGATAACAGCCCCAATGATTATACGGCCGCTAACTGGTGGACGGCCTTCCTTGGACTTAAACTGTATGTTATATTTACTAACTATTCGATCCCATGGTATGAGATTGCTGAGTTTAACCCAACGATTATTTGTGGTGAGTTGTTGCTCAAATGGTGTCTCAAATCCAGGCAGAATAAGCTGATTTGGGCTAACATAGTGACTCCGAGATGCAGGCTTTCTTTTCGATTTTATTGCTTTTGCTGACATTTACCTTGCATTAAATTTAAGAAAATGGTAGCACAAAGTTAATAAAATCAACCGATTGTGAGTTGTTCAGTAAACCCTAAATATAGTATTGTTCTTGGCCTGGTGCTTTCTTTTTTGTCGTGCAATAAAGTGGAAAAGCTATCTAAAGATAACAGAAACCTAGCTTTCAGCGAATTCAAATGTATTTCAAAATTAACAGAAAAGTCACAGCAAAAGGATGAAGTGTTGAAGTATATCTATGGCAATTGGCAATTGCGGGGTATGATCACTATGGTACCCAGCGATACTGTGTCCAATATAAAAGTTACCTTTAAAGACATAATAGGAGCGCCTATAAACAAGCAAATAGCGGATATATTTATAAATGACAAACCTGTTGGGTCTGTACTGTATTCAATAAATGAATACATTGTCGATAATATAAACTTTATTCAGATTGAATCGGACAGCTTTTTTATCGACAATACCAAAGAATACAATTTCATAAGAGGCGGTATAAGAATCTGCGAAGAGGAGTTGATGATAGACAATGGAATTGCCAGTGACGGTCCGGGCTATTTATTCCGGAAAATATAAATGTAAATAGCAACAGCATCTGTCCCTCTTTATTGAAAGACAGATGCTGTTCAATTACAGAACTCTCTTAATGTAATCGTAAAATTCTTTTTTTAAAGCCCCAAACAGATTTTGCTGGGTTTCCATACTGTCCTTCAACATAGTGTGGTCTTTAAAATAGACATGATCTATGGCAATAGGATGCTCTTCAGCGTAATTGGCCAATTGCTTTTCAAATGACCTTACATCGTGCTTTAGAATATCG
>JANNEK010000459.1:0-4411 GCA_031378605.1 Chitinophagaceae bacterium
TTGAGTCGGAAGATGAAGAGAAGAAGAAGCGTTCACTCAAAATTGATAGAATTGCTTTTTTATCGATTGTTACATTGTATTTACTTGTCAATGCATGGTTGATTTACAGGGCAAGTAAATAATAACAGTATACAAAACTCCTCGATGCGTTAGCTTTCTATGCTTAGTTCGTTAAAATAAAAGCTCAACCGGATCCCAGAATTTCTTTTCAAAATCAATAATGGTATCATTCTTTACTACAACTCCTTCTTTTTTTAATAATTCTTCCATGTGGGTTGGAGTTTTAAAATGATGTTTCCCTGAAAGCATACCATTTCGGTTAACCACGCGGTGGGCAGGAATAGTTGGTTTTACAGCATGCGCCCCATTCATGGCCCAGCCAACCATTCGGGCCGATAATTTAGTACCCAAACAAGCAGCAATTGCACCATAAGAAGTTACACGTCCCTTTGGAATTTGCCTTGCAACATCATATACCTGTAAAAAAAAGGAATCTTCTTTTTTCCCTGAAGGTTTTACTTCCCTGAGTTTAACCCTTGTTTTTTTATTTTTTATAGTGGCCATTATTTATTTTTTTGTTCAAGCAATTCGGTGCGTTTGGGCTCGGGTACATTTTCGTAAGTATATGGGCAATGAATACATCCGTTTCCGCAGCAATATCCTTTTTCTAAATGATATTGTTCGGTTAAAACGATATAACCTTCTTTGTTATAATAAAAATCAATCCCTTCAATTAGTTTCTCTTTCAAGAATTATTTCTTTTAATTGTTTGTCTTTATCGGGTAGTATTGCTGCCGGCAATCGAAATTTTAAATAATGTACCCGATTGCTTTGGGCGATATCCAATTTTTCATAATGGGTCTTAATTGCTAAAACCGGGTCAATCGTTTCGTATACATTTAAATTTTCGATAGCTGTTTCAACAGGAAGATTGTATAAATCAATTACCACTTTAGTAAAATTAAAGAGAACGGGTGAATCTGTTTTTAAATGAATATAACTATCGGGACTGCAAATTTGTTGATAAAGCCTCAGAAAATTTGGATGCGTCAATCTTTTTTTTGCCTTTGAAAGGCGCAATTGGGGATCTGGAAAAGTAAGCCAGATATCTTTAACCTCACCAGCAATAAAATAATCGGTTATCTTATTGATATGCGTACGCATAAATGCTACATTCGTTAACCCTTCTGCTAACGCAGTTTTAGCACCTACCCATAAACGGTTGCCTTTCATATCTACTCCTAAAAAATTCTGATCAAGAAACATCCTTCCCATTCCTAAGGCATACTCTCCTTTGCCACAGGCAAGTTCGAGTGTTATCGAATGATCATTTTTAAAAACCTCTTTCCATTTACCTTTAATATCAACGGGATATTGAAATACATTGGGAAAAGTTTTTATTTCTTCAAAACGAATGAGTTTTTTTTGGCCCATGAGGCAAAAGTAGGAAAATGAAAGAGCGGGAAGGAAGAAAAGAAAATTAGGCGATTAACTTTTATCCTTCTTACCATTTCAATTATTATGGGTACAGTCGTAAATGATTTCATTGACCTGCAAATTCATAAAATTAACGTTGATATTAGCGGCATGATCCTCAAACGGAAACACCTTGAATTGTAGAGGAAGGTTGTATTCGTTGTAACTGATTGCCTTTTTCGTATTGTTAGCGCTATAATTGCGACTAAGAAATGCAAAAACCCTATTCGTAAGAATAAGATTGATACCGGAATCATAACTATTTCCATCGATTGTATAATTCTGTTGTAGTATCAAATTGCCGGCATTATTGTAGGCGTATTTTAAGGTAAAACTTTGTCCAAAATGGGTCTTCACATTTACCTGTATTATTCTACCTAAGCCATCATATTCATATACATTCAATACCCATTGGCTGTAGGGTATTCCGTCACTGATATTATAATACATGGTATCATACGCAATCAGATTTTGATTTTGACTGTAATAATATCGGTGAATATATTCTGTATAGATTCCATACTTGGTGACCAACTCTTTAAGCCTCCCTTTTTGATCGTAATAAAAGAAATAGTCGGGTTTGCCAGTTTCATTCTTTTCAAAATCCATTGTAGTAGGATTGCCCTTTGAATTATAGGAGATACTTAGTGTATTTGTTTCTATCGGTTCTGTCGCACGAAAATGATATTTCTGAATAATACTCTTTATCCTGCAAGAACTTGCTGATACCTTATCTTTTTTGCAGCTAACTAAAAAAAATGAATAAATAACGCATGTTACTGATAGTAGCCGCATATTAAAAGGATTAATGATTTTGAAAGTTAGTCACACATACTAATATACGAATGTTTGGACGATTTTGTGATGCATTTAATATGGGGTTTCAATAAGCTAAGCAATAAAAAGTCTGTGCCCGGCAATTCAGATTTCTCCCCCGCCAAGATTATTTGAAATTAATAGTTATGGGTGGAAGAATGTTCTTTTGATTTTTTTGAATAGCAAACTAAAATGCAACACCAAAGGTTCTATTCCTAACGAGCGAATGAGTTTTTTGTCAGTTAAGTGGCAACAATTGATATGAATAATCCGATTTGTAATTTTAAAGCGTAAGATTTTATTGTATGTATCCCTATCATTGTATTAATTGCTTAGAAATGTTATTTCGAGGGATACATTCTATTCTTACGGGCTCATATATAAAAAAGAAACCCCTTCCGGGAACGGAAAGGGTTATCAATCTCTTCAGTTCTTGCTTGCTTGTTAGAGATTATGAGAAAAATCCGCTGTAGAGGGAGGGATCGAACCTCCACGGGGCAGTTAGCTGCAACACAAAGAGTAGTGGTCAACCCTGGTCGGCGTTGTTACGTCGGCTCTATGCTGCGTTTATCCTGTTATCCCCACCCTCGAGACGAGAGGGCATGTCTGCCAAAATTCCATCACTCCACAGTATTTATAAGAACAATTTCAATACAATAGTAAGTAATTCGCAAATAGATTGATAATTATTCAACAATTATTTTGAAAATATAGAAAATATTCAAATATTTGTGCCATATTATAAAAACATTTTAAAAAACATAGAAAATATGGCGGCTAAATTGAACCTGGATAAACTCGACCTTCAGATCATTCAGGAAATGATGCTAACTGCTGAAGTTTCTTATGCAGACCTTGGTAAAAAGCTATTTGTATCTGGCGGAACCATTCATGTGCGCATAAAAAAATTGCAGGAAGCTGGGATTGTGAAAGGCACAAAATTAAATGTTGATCTTAAACAGCTAGGATACGACGTAATCGCATTTATTGGCATATATCTTGAGAAAAGTTCTATGTATGATCAGGTTGCTAAAGAATTATTTAAGCTTCCCCAAATTGTACGGCTAAATTATACAACAGGTAATTACAGCATGTTTGCTGAAATTGTATGTAAAGACATTAATCAATTACGATTTGTATTACACGACGAATTACAGAAAATTAAGGGAATAGAACGAACAGAAACCTTTATCTCTCTGGAGGAGAGTTTTAGCAGGAATGTACAGGTTTTTACTACGTAAATTTTGCCCTTCACAAAGTTTTGGGTTACGCCAATTAAATACTATTTTACACGTTGTATTTAAAGCTGAATATTAAAATCTATGAAAAAAATATTATTACCCTGGCTGGCTGTTATTATGGTTTTAGTAGCCATGCCTTATTGCAAAAAGAAAAAAACCGACAGTTGTGCAAGCGAATCTACCCTCGCTGTTACTACTACACCGGCTAATGGAACTACCGAGTTACCTGCACCAGGTCCAAGCTTTCCTCTTAAAATTTCAATAAGCTCTGTTATTCCTGCTTCTGGTGTAACCATTGAAGTAAAGGCAAGACCGGATGGATCTCCAACAACGTTCTTTACTGAATCAAGAACCAGCTCTTCAAAAGATAATGATTTTACAATAACCGGCGCTCCTGGTACCGTTGTGTGTATTGTTGAAATAACTGTTACCTCAAAAACCTGCTCAACTAATAAGTGGACCGGTAGTTACCGCTTCTCTAAAAAATAACTTCATGTGCATGAAGAAAAAGGAGTCCGCAGAGTATAAAGCCTGCGGATTTTTTTTATGTCTTTACTGATAAAGCATCCCGCAAACCATTCCCCAATAAGTTAAAGGCAAGTACCAATAGCATGATAGCAAAGCCGGGTGCTAATGCCAGCATTGGGTTATGTGTAATAATGAAATTAAAATTTTCCTTTATCATCAATCCCCAACTGGGTTGTGGGGGTTGAACTCCAATTCCTAAAAAACTTAAGCCTGCTTCAATAACAATAGCCGATGCAAAATTGGAGGCTGCCACTACTAATACCGGCCCCATTATATTAGGGAGAATATGCATAAACAAAATTCGAAAAGAAGAATAACCCAGCGCTTTTGCGGCTTCTACATATTCGAGT
>JANNEK010000019.1:0-2075 GCA_031378605.1 Chitinophagaceae bacterium
TGGATATGAAAAACAGATTTTGGAAGTGAGGGATATTAAGGTATTGGCGAATACTCCTACCACCCATTGACTAAAGTCAATGGTAATTGATAGACTTGTAATTTAAATAATTTACGATTCAATTATCAAATCCCTTCCACACATTAACTGAAGTCATTGGTAATTGATGGATTTGAAATATATAATATGGAAAAAATAAACATTGAAAGTAAGCTTACCCAATTTACTGATCATTGGAATCCACGCATCGTCGGTGAATTAAATGGTCAACATGTAAAGCTGGCAAAATTTCAAGGTGAATTCATCTGGCATAAACATGATCACGAAGACGAACTGTTTTATGTGTTAAGCGGAAGTTTCGACATGCACTTTCGTGATAAAATCATAACACTAAATGAAAATGAATTTCTGATTGTGCCAAAAGGAGTAGAGCACAAACCTGTGGCAGAACATGAAGTATCTATTCTGCTTTTTGAGCCGGCATCAACCTTGAATACCGGTAATATTATTAATGAAAGAACAAAAGAGAAATTGGAAAAGATTTAATTTTCTTATCCACATCATCAGAATTACATCGATGTCATCCCTGACTGCGGCAGCTACTGTTTGGACACATAAATAGCCCTTCTAGTTGAATCCCGAATAATTAAATATTGTACAAAGCGGTGATAAACAAATGATTATATATTGAATTAAAAGTTAAATATATGTTTATATATTTGATTTTCCGTTTATTATAAATAATTATATTTGTCATATGAAATAAAGCATATGAACAACTATAAAGAACTATTCACCGACAAACGGCTTGAAAAGCGAGCTTCACTTATTGAATTAATTTTATTAGACAGTGCAACTTCATCAATACATGGTTCAACTCAGGATGAAGCAGAGCAAAAAGGATTTTATAGATTCTTAGAAAATGAAAAAGCTAGTGAAGATATTTTAATTAATGTGCTCACAGACAGATGCCGTAATAATGTAACCAATCGCGATGTGTTAGTGATTCAAGATTCATGTTCATTTGGATTGAACCATAATGCAAGTAATATTAAAAAAGACAGTGGTGTTGGTTTTGTAGGAAATAAAATAGGAATTGGTTTTTTAACTCATACTAGCTTAGTGATTGATGCTAATAACGAAACGATGCTAGGATTTAGTGATGTCCAACTATGGCATAGAACTCAAGACAAAGCTAATAACACAACCAAGGCGTATAAAAAACAGAGCATCGAAGAAAAGGAATCATACAAATGGATAAAAGCGAGTAACAATACAAAAGAAGTATTAAGTAATGCAAAAAGCATCACAATTATAGAAGATAGAGAAGGAGATATCTATGAGCAATTCAGTTGTATACCTGACGAAAAGACTCAACTTATAATCCGTAACAGAGACAATAGGCGACTTGCGGATGGTACAAGATTACACGATGTACTAAAGCAAGCAAAGCCATTAGGTGAATATGAGCTGGAGCTTTATGGTGATATACGAAAACAAAAAGTAAAACGAGTTACCATAGTAGAAATTAAAGCAATTGAAGTATCAATTCAAAAACCAAAAGCAATAATCAATAAAAATGTACCAGATCAATTAGCTATATATGCTGTGGAAGTGCAAGAAAAGAACTGTGACAAAAAGGATAAAATTTGTTGGAGAATACTTACAACGCAAGTAATAGAAAACTATGAACAAGCTGTGGCCATAGTAGATAAATATAAACATAGATGGTATATAGAACAATTGTTTCGATTATTAAAAAAGCAAGGATTCCAAATTGAAGAAACGCAATTGGAGTCAGGATGGGCAATAAGAAAATTATTAGTGCTATTACTAAACACCACAATAAGACTAATGCAACTCTATCTGGCTTATGATATAGAAGAAAGTCAACCAATTGGAGAAGTATTTAATGACGAAGAAATAGAATGTTTGCAAATAATTTTGGATAAAAAAATTAAAAAAACACCAAAGACTGGTAATCCTTTTAATTTTCAAAAATTATCATGGGCTTCTTGGATTATAGCACGCTTAGGCGGCTGGAAAGGAAATAAAAAACAAAGGAATGCTGGTCC
>JANNEK010000028.1:0-2218 GCA_031378605.1 Chitinophagaceae bacterium
TATTTTGCAAAAACCATGTAAGATTTCTACCATTGCCACAACCTGCATCTAAAAGAAGTTCATCCTTTTTATACCTTCCTTTTAGAATTTGATCCAGCAGATAAATATCAATATCTCCAATGATAGATTGTAAAGAAGGTACAAACATTCGTTTATTTAGAATTATTTAGCTGCAAAACAAGATAATTAAAATAACACTTTCCACTATTCGCTTTAATCAATTATCGATTTTGCAAATAGTAAAAATTACTGAGACTCTGATTTCCAGCCGTAGGTGGCACTTTCACCGAATCTGTAAAATTGGTTTAATTTGAAAAAGAGGTCGGTAGCGAACTCCCCCAGGTTCGCAACTCCCCTGAGTTTACAACCGGGGTGAATTGTTTTTGATTTTACTGAACAAACTTCTATCAACGCCGGTTCTCCGAATACTCTTAATATACTAAGCATACAATTTATGGTTTACTTTGAAAAAGAGGTCGGTAGCGAACTCCCCCAGGTTCGCAACTCCCTGGAGTTTCGAACCTATGTGAATTGTTTTTGATTTTACTGAACAAACTTCTATTAACTCAGATTCTCCGACTACTCTTAATATACTAAGCATACAATTTATGGTCAGCAAAGAGGAATGGGTAACAAATGAATTTTCTGTTGTAGCAAGGGTCTATAAAAAGGGCAAAAAATAAAATTGCTTTATAATCCCGAAAATCCAGATGAGTTTATTTTAGAAAACGATATGGCTTCAAAGAAAATAATAAATTATATTTTACCTATCTCAGGGATTGCAGCAATTGTGTATGGACTTTTCAATACTTATCAATTCAAATTAGGGGAGTTACTCAATTATTAAATTTGTTCTGATTAGAACCATTTTTCTTTATAAGATTTTATTTTTTGAATACTTTATAAATTCTTAAAAAAATATGCCCCGTTTTTGACGGGGCACTGTTATGTAAATAAGATCTCTTTAGAAAAGTTTGGTAAGTGCGGCAAAAGCCATTAATACAACATACATACTGCCTAGTACAAAACCGCCTAATAAAACAAGACGAGCAACAATATTACCGGTAGAGGGAACGGATTGCACTTTCACGGATGTCTTCATGGGTACGAAAATTTTTGGATTAATAATTTTTTAAGGGATATCAACGCTAAGGTAATATTCGCAATTAAGGATAGCAATCGGAGTTCTACGAGTTATTGAACTATTCGTCGACAAAAAAGCTACCATCGTCGTAATTGCCTGACAGTGAAGCTCCATTCTGGAAGATCAATCCTCGAATCTGCATCAGTTGCAAACCAGGGGCTTAAGTCTTTATTAGCCGGATTAACTACAATATGAACATCCTGAGCGGGCATATATCCATTGGCCAAAAGGTAAATTTTTTGTCCATTATTATTAATAGCCACATCCATTACCATAGCCACATGACCCGGAGAACCGCCTTTAATAAATACATCTCCGGGTACCATGGAAGCAATATCAACAGGCTTTAATTGTTTTTCAAGTGATAGACTGCCACACCATGAAAACACTTTTTCAAGATATTTATCAAAGAGGATTCGATTTACTGATTCGGGTAATCGATAGTTGGCTCCATTATTATCGCTGAAGGAAATTAAACGGTATTTTTTTTGTTCATACAGATATTCTGCCCTTAGTCGCATTACCGCATCAGCACATTGTTGAAGATCTTTATTACCTGTAGATAGGTTTAATACGGCAAACTGTGCTGATTGATTTCTCTTAAGCAGTCCATTAAATAAATAAACGCTTCTGCTTTCCTTTAATGGAAAATTTCGAAGCCATTCTCCAAAAGATCCATTTTCCAAAGCAATTCGTGAAAATCCTTTAGGGAGGGGTATGGCTTCAACAGTGTTGTAAGGATTTTTTTCGACTGCGGCAGCTCCTTCATTCAACGTGATTTTTGTAAAGATTGGTACGCTGGAACAACCTGATAAAATTGGCAGAATAATTGACATAAGCAGGTTCGGTTGCATAGTATTATTTTTGCATTGATTTATATTGAACGCCAAACCGGCATTATTCCACAGCAAAAGAATGTTAAAAGCTTATGAGTAATATTTTAATTATAGATGATGAGAAGGCAATCCGTAAAACACTCAGTGAAATTCTTTCTTATGAAGGATATAAAATTGATGAAGCTGGCGACGGTGAAGAGGGTTTAAAAAAGTATCGTGAAAAAAATTACGATGTGGT
>JANNEK010000068.1:0-10042 GCA_031378605.1 Chitinophagaceae bacterium
GAAAAGAAATAAAAGAGAAAAAAGGTAAAGGAGAAAAGAGGTAAAAGAGAAAAACAAAGGAATTGAAAACTTATAAGTTCTGTGGTTCCCCTTTTTGCTCCTTTCTCTTTTGATCTCCTTGCTAACAATGCTAAGAGGTAAAAAAGAAATACCTAAGTAGGAATAAGCAAAGAGAGGAAGGAGAAAAGAGATATAAAGAGAAAAGAAATAAAAGAGAAAAAAGGTAAAGGAGAAAAGAGGTAAAAGAGAAAAACAAAGGAATTGAAAACTTATAAGTTCTGTGGTTCTCCTTTTTGCTCCTTTCTCTTTGATCTCCTTACTATTTAATCTCCTTGCTAATTAAACATAAAAAAACCCGAACAATTTGTCCGGGCATTTTCTAACTATTTTATAATTTAGTATTAGCTGAATAATCCGCCTTTTTTCAATTCGCGAACACCTTCACCAATTTTAAATCCGTTATGATAAACTTCAATTTTGTAATTTCCTTTTTGAAAATCACTATTTTGTTTCCATGCAAATTCTACATGTTTTGTTTTCCCTGTTTCAAAGTCAACAGCAATTTTTGCAGTAAAAGGCTTTTCTCCATCGTCGCGAGAAGTAAAGTTGCCAGATCCCAGGGCTTCAACAGCAACCGGTTTACCATCAGGGCTGGTAATGCATACATATACGTCGGTTGATCCTGATTGAACAATTCTATTTGCAACATCAAACGTAATAAGTAATTTATCTACTCTTTTTGCTGTGGTAGTTACTTTTTCTTTACCACCTTTTTTCTCATTAATAGGAACGATGGCAATATTAGAAGCATTTAACGTTGAAGCAATATCCACTTTTGTTTCCAGTTCTTTTTTGGCAGTAGTGGTTGTTTCAAGTTCTGTAGTAAGCTGAGTTGTTTTTGTTTTCTCAGTATTCAGGTTCGTATTTAACTGAACGTTTTCAGTTTTAAGACGTTCTACTTCCTGCTCAAGACCGGTAATTTTTTCATTAAGTTCTGCGATCAATTTTTCAGCTTCTTTCTTTTCAGAAATGGTCAGGTTTTGTTTTCTGATTAAACCATCGATGCGTCCACGCAGTTTTTTGATTTCACTGTTACGCTCAGAAAGCTTGCCTTCGATCTCGTTATTGAATCCAGTTAAAGAATCTAAACGGGCAAGAGAAGCACTATAGCTTTTTTCAATCTCATTTTTACTAGAATCTACAGTAATGTATTCTCTTTGAACCTGAGCGAGATTTTTGTCGGACTTGTTTTTGTCCCATAAGAAATATCCCCATGTTCCAAGGATACCAACTGCTAACAAAGCAATGATAAGATTTTTAGAATCTCGTTTCGGTTGCTGACTTTGTGGAGCAGCAGATGGATAGTCGGTAGTACTCATAATTTTATATTTTTGTTGATAAAGTGGGCTGAACCCAGTTCCTTAATTATTTTGAACGAAGATTTTCCAAAACCATGCCAGAAATCCATAACAGGCTTTCCACATCTGCCTTAAAAACTCCTGAAAGCCATACCTGTATTGGTTTTAGTCAGTGTAAAAGTTACAAAACAACAACCCCAATTTTGACTTAATATTGCTTACACACATTAAAATTTTCAGAGAAATGACGGTTTCATCAATTATTGGAGCTTGGAAAAAGAAACAATATGCGCCCATTTATTGGCTGGAAGGGGAAGAGGATTATTATATCGACCAGGTGGTAAATTATGCAGAACATCATATTCTTTCTGAATCTGAAGCTGAGTTTAACCTAACCGTATTTTATGGAAGAGATGCAAATTGGGCCGATATAATAAATGCCTGCCGCCGGTATCCCATGTTTTCGGAGCGCCAGGTAATATTGTTGAAAGAAGCTCAGCAAATGCGTGATATAGAAAAGCTGGAAGTTTATATTGAAAACCCTCTTTCTTCCACCGTTTTCGTGGTTTCATACAAAGAAAAAAAAGTAGATGGCCGTACATCTTTATCCAAAACACTTAAGAAAAAAGCAGAAGTACTTACAACAAAAAAGATGTATGATAACCAGTTGCCGGAATGGACCAGTGAGCTGGTGCATTCTAAAGGTTTTGAAATTTCTCCAAAGGCATTGTTATTATTAGTAGATCATATTGGAAACGATTTAAGCAGGATAGATAATGAAATAGAAAAAATACTGGTAAACCTTGGCAATCGTAAAAATATTAATGAAGATGATATTGAGCAATATGTGGGAGTTAGTAAAGAATATAATTCATTCGAGCTTCAGGCTGCTATCGTTAAAAAAGATATGGCAAAATCAATGCGCATTGTTCAGTATTTTGAATTCAATCCTAAAGCTGCACCAATTCAGCTTGTGTTACCTACACTCTATAATTTATTTAGTAAAACATTTATGTATTTCGGTCAATCCGCAAAAGATGAAAAAACCGTTGCGCTTAACATCGGCGTTAATCCGTTTTTTGTAAAAGATTATCTTGCCACTGCAAAAAATTATGGATACGATGGTGTGGAGGCCGCCTTGGTTTTATTGCATGAATACAATTTAAAAAGTGTTGGTGTAAACAATGCAGGTAGCAGCGATGCTTCCTTGTTAAAAGAACTATTATTTAAGATTATGCTGTAATGAAAATAAAAATTTATTCAAGGATTACTGGTTTTTGAGGCAGGCCAGTACATCTTCCTTTCTTCTGCGAGATATTTCTATTTTAGAATGATCAGACATAATCAGCATCCCATCCGTTGTAAAGTTTACCACATGGGTTTTGTTAACCATATGCGATTTATGGACCCTGATAAATCCGTGGTTTATGAGAATTTCTTCATAGTCCTTCAACGTTCGTGAAGTAAGCAACTTTGATTTACTAACAAAAAAGAATTGAGTGTAATTGCTTTCACCTTCCAATCGTATAATTTCTTCTGGCTTGAAAAAAAAAGTTCCTTGTGTTGTGGGTAATGGTAACTTAAAATCCTTTTTGTTTTCTACCGATAAATTATACATGAAGTTTTTGTACAAAGATTCTGATTGGAGGCTACTGGCTCTCTTTTCTACAAATCTTTCAAACGCATTTCTAAGGTCATCTGCATCTATCGGTTTCAATAAGTAATCCAAGGCACTGAATCGGATGGCCTCAATGGCATATTGATCGTGCGCCGTAGTAAAAATAATATTGAAATTAATTGATGGCAGCTTTTTTAATAAATCAAACCCTGTCATAGAGGGCATCTGTATATCCAAAAAAAGTAAATCGGGCTTATTTTTAATTATTAAATCCAGCCCTTGCTGCGCATCGCTGGTAGTTTTTATGTCCGTTATTTCCGGAATGTATCTTTCCAGCATTAACCGCAGGGTATTAATCGCCGAGGGCTCATCATCTATAATTAAGGCAGTATTCACCTACTCAAAATACTAAAAGAATAAATAGTTTTCTAATTTTTATAAAGTTTTGAAAATTGTTAGCGAACGGGCGTTGTACAAGACGGGGCTAATATCCTGCATATAGGGAAACCGATACAAGGGTGCCTGCAACGTTGTTGTCATTATCCCTGATGGTTGTAATAGTTACTTCAAAAGGTTGCAGGTATTGCTGGCGAAGAATTTTTAATCGATCATAAACAAGGTTCATTCCTCGCGATTGATGCTTTATATTACCTGAATTTAATATTTTTAGTTGCCCCGCTGCTTCCCTACCAATACCATTATCCTGAATAGTACATTCGAGGATATCCTTATCGGAGATGGCAAACCGAATATCTACTCTCCGCTCTCCCACCTTCGGCATTAAACCATGCCAGATAGCATTTTCTATAAAAGGCTGTATCAGCATTGGTGGAATTTTTACTTCAGTAGGTTCTATTTGCTCATCAATCAGGATCGTATAATGAAAGGTATCCTTAAATCGAAGCCGCTCCAATTGCAGGTATAATTCAAGTATTTCTTTTTCCTTTTCCAGCGTAATGAAAGGCTGGTCGCTATTGTTCAATATATCTCGTTGCAATTTGGAAAATTTTGAAAGATACCTGTTAGCTTCATCCACATTTCCCTGCAAAATATACTGCTGAACACTGTTTAGTGCATTAAAAATAAAATGCGGATTCATCTGTGCCCTTAAGGCTGTTAATTGGGAGGTAGCCAGGTCCTTATTCAACTGCAGCACTTCAATATTTTTATCCCTTGTTTGCTGTTCGGCATTTATTTTATCTATTTTATCAACGCAAAGGGAAGCAATCGTGGTAAGTATTTGCAAGTGCCGTTGTGTATAGAAATTCAATTGGAGATTTTCACTATCAATTACGCCAATTACTTTTTGATTTTTAATCATAGGAACGGTAATTTCGGATAGCCGCAGCGCATCATCTTTTATATAACGATTATCTTTAGAAGTATCTCCAATAATTTCCGGTTTTCCCTTCACTGCCACTGCTCCAACAATGCCTTTGTCTAATGGAATTTCAATGGCGTTCAGGATAGTATCTTCTGCGTTTGTTTTAGGACCCCAGGCCGCTTTTTGAATAAGAATATTCTTTGTTGGATCGAGCAGATAAATAACACAGTCTTCGAAGCCTAATTTACTTATACAATTTTTGGCAACATCCCATAACATCTCATCAACTGTTTTTTGATTGGATATGGAAGTAGCAAAGAAATTTATTACCTGTTCAATTTCTAATTGATATTGATAATTTACAGCTCGTAACTTTTCAATTTCTGTTTTTTCTGCTTCTCTATACTTAATATTTTTCTCCCTTTTTTTAAGAACGCTGATCACCGCAAAGGAACCAGCAATACAGCAGAGCGTAATAAACCACCATTGTTGCCAAAATGGTGGAGTAATCTTAATTTCTATTTCTTTAATAGTAGTACTCCAATAGCCATCTGCGTTAGCTGTCCTTACCTTAAAATGATAAGTACCAGGCTTAATATTTGTATACGTCGCATAATTCCTTTCCTCGGTAAGCATCCAGTTTTTATCAACTCCTTCCAGCATATAGCTGTAGCGGACAGCTTCGGGGTAGTATACCCTTGGATTTGTAAAAGAAAAGGAGAAAGAGTGCTGCTTATACGAGAGATTAATTGCCGGGATACTATTTAAGCGAAGACCTGTGATCGAATCCTTATCACTTATTTTTAATCCCGTTAACCAAACTTTTGAATCGTTAACCGAGTTAAAGATGGTAGAGGCATTAAAATAAAAAACATTTTCTACCGAGCCATGATAAACTATTCCGTCATCAGACAAATGCATAGGAGATAAAAGTGTTTGAGCAGGCAATCCATTTTTATAAGTAAAATTTCTAAAAGATTGGTCGGAAGAATTATAACAACTGATTCCATTGCGGCAGGTCATCCAAAGCAATCCCTGACGATCTTTTACGATACTGTATACACTATTATGGACCAAGCCTTCTTTAACAGTGAGCCTTTTTGCATTGGTTAATGTTTTTTCCTCAGCTTGTATTTTATATATGCCTTCATTTGTTCCGATATAAATAAAACCTTCTTGATCCTGTGTAACCGGGTACCAGAAAGCTTTCGGAATACTGTTTGCTTTTCCCGGTTCATCTATAAAACTATAAAATTCTTTAGAGTCAGGATTAAAAATACTAATCCCTTTTGTGGTAGAGATCCAAATGTTTCCACTCCTATCCTCAAAAAATCTTTCCGCAAAAATATCATTGGTTAAAATACTTTTAGCATTCGTACTATCATGCAAATAAATACTTAAGTTATCTCTGGTTGCGTTAGCAATAATCAATCCGCCCCCACCCGTACCAATATATAAATTGTTCTTTTTGTCTTCCAGTAAGCAATAGATTTTCTTTGTTTTTACAGAGGCTAGTCCTGTAAATTTTTCCACTGCAGGAATTAATTGATTTTTAAGATCGTCAAAAATTAAAAGACCATCGTTTTGAGTGCCCACCCAAATAATTCCTGAAGCATCTTTCAAAACGCAGTTTACGATAAGTGTAGAGGCGGCAGTTATGTTTTTAATAAATGGGTAGGAAACGGTTTTGCCCGTTTTCAAATGATAGATATATAAACCATCCCCATAAAAACTTCCAATATATAGTAAATTATTTTCGCGATCTGTAAAAAGCGATCGGGCGTATAAACTGCCTGGAACTTTATTGTAAACCGACATAACCGGTATAGAAGTAAACCTGCCGGCTGAAGACATATTGTAAACCCAAATCCCTTTATTCTGTGTCGCCAAAACCATATTCTCTTTATTAGCAACAATAGCAGTTACTGGGAACCGGTAAATATCAGATTCCGGAAATTGTTTTTGTGTAAAAAAAAAGTATTTCTTTTTATAATGATTAAATAAGGCTAAGCCATTGTCCTGAGTACTAACCAAGGTATTGTTCTCATCGAATTCATATAGTGCATCAATATTGTTGGAGGTATACGCTTTGCCTTTTTGCGACGAGAATGGGTAGATGCTGGTAGTACTTGTTTTTGGGGAATATTCTATGAGTCCTGTCCCCCTTTTGGCAGAATAAATATTACCATCTCCGGAACCAGACAAGGTTTTTAACGGATTGAAAATTTCGTCTACTGAATAAGAATGGTTATGAACTTTTGTTAACGTGGAAGCATGGTAGTCATACAATCCTGCTGAACTTAAGATCCAGAGCTTATTTTTTTCTAAAGGATCTGGCAGGCATGCAATAACAGATATTTTTTCTTTTGTTAATACTTCGGTAGCAGGTAATGCAGATGCTGTTTTGTTTTTGGAATCGGCGAGGTATAGTCCTTTATTAGCAATAATAACCAGTTGGTTTTGAAATTCACGAATATCACTAATGGAAAAATTGCCAAGCGTGGAAAGCTTTTGAAACGAATCTGATTGATGGGTATAAAGAAATAACCCTTTATCTGCTGTGCCGATCCATATATTTCCGTTGCTATCTTCAAAAAGGGCAGTAATTTTATCGGTTGGTATTGATTTCGACGACGTATCGGTATTGAATTTTATGTAATTACTTCCATCGAATCGAACAAGGCCCTGGTTGCAACCAAACCATAAAAATTGTTTGCCATCTAACAATACTGTTCGGATATCGGTATAGCTTCGACTCCCCGGTAGCGCAATAAAAGTTGGTTGAAGCGACTGGGAAAAGGAGGATGTGATTCCAAATAAAAACCATACGCAGCACAAACTGCGTATAATAAAAAGATTGATCCGATGTTGCCGACGACATTTCATCAATACAGTTTGCCATTAACCAAAACTCCTTTCGTACACTTATTTAATAATAATTGCTTTTATCAAATACTTAAGCGTGTAAAAATTTTCCAAAAGGGCGGTGGTATTATAATTGTTAAGATAGGATTTGGATTTATTGGTTCCTAATTCAGTTATTTAAAGGTATAAGAAATTAGCAAGCGGCCTTTTTATATCAATACGGTGCCTATATAAATATTTTACCTAATATTCTAAAAGCATTAGTCTTTTATTATTGATTGCTATCAATAACCCATTTTTTTGATTTGCGAGTTTTATGGATTGTATATTTCTTATTTCGCCACGGATATTTTCGAAAGATAGTGGAATGGGAATCGTAGGATGAAAGGTTCCCTTACCATCTCCAATTCCCAGGGTAAGGGGAATTGCATCATAGCGACCTTCATAAAGTGAAAATAGTAAAATAATATTTAGTAACTGGTGCCGCAGAGCCACCTTCGGGAGACCCTGCGGAGGGGTAAGGAGAGCAGTTTATTTTTCCGATAAACTGAATACTATTTAATCTAAACTCAAAAAAATAAAAATTAGTACTAATTTAAAAGTTGGAAATAATCTCAGGCAACAATTCAACTTTGTTCTGAAGTCATACACTAGTCCGCTACCTTTTTTACACAGACTTTACATGATGTTGAAATAATATAGTTATGTAGACAAGAATTAAAAATTTAAATGTAATAAGACAGTATTATTAGAGAAAGGTGCAAAAACTAAAACTCAAAATGGCAACGAAAAAACGAATGACCACGCCACTTCTAATGAATTGTATAAAATACATCTTATCTGGGCTCTGCTTTCTGCTATATATTCAGGGCACTGTTGCACAAAAAAACGACCTGGTAGCCGAAGATCTAAAGGGCAAGGTAAAAAAAGTTATCGATTACAAGTATACACAGGAACCGGCGGAAGAACGTTGGCCTATACATAGATTCAGCTCAACTTATAATGAAAAGGGATACCTAACGGAATTCCTTAGCCTGGATGTCAGGTTTAACACTGTTGAAAAAGCCATCCTTGTTCAATATGATCAACATAACCGTCGAATCACTGATAGCACGTTCGGGCCCGACCGGCAATTTATATCTAAATCTGTTTACCGGTATAACAATAAAGGGCAAATTGTGGTTTGTTTTAAATATGGCAAAAATGGAACATTACTTGAAAGAAAAATCTTTACCCCATATACCAGAAATGAAAAAACCAAGAGAAAAAGCGGTAATGGTTACAAATACAAATACGATAGTAAGGGTAATGAAACATCGTTGACCCATTCAACGGCAGATGGAAAGTTTGACTATCAATATACCCGTACCTACGACCGGCAGGGAAATGTACAAACAGAAACATATCAAGACCATGATACTGTAAAAAACTATTTCCTCAAAAATGAATACAACCAAAAAGGAATCCTTCAAACCTCCCACAAATATTCAACGACCGGAGTTTTATTGGAAGAAACTAATTACACTTATAACTACGATTATCAGCTTAACTGGATCCGGAAACAGGCTACTACCGTTTATTTTACTCTCAAAACTCCTTATTATATGGATGAAGTCGAAGAACGGGAGGTTACTTATTATTAATGCATCAAACAGAATCTTAATTTTCGACAGGGTCTTCTCTAACGCCATTGTGTGCACCAAAAGACATTTCGTTAGTAAATATATGACTTCTTTATAGGGCATTTCTCTTCTGATGCCGCAGTCTCCTTCGGGAAACCTGGCGGAGAAGTAAAGGCTGCTATTTGCATATACTCATTTTTGTATCCAGGCAATACAAAATCATTCAGTGCTTTTGAAGACTTTATTCTTTTAACTTCCTCTCATTGCTATCAGGAGATTTCACCTTTTCATAATTCTCTTCCAGGAAGGTTAGTTTGCTTTTCACTACTTCCTCTCTTTTCATAGGGGCCATTGCCATTGTTTTTTGATCGACGAGTTTTGAGACAAACTTACCAAATCACGCTATATGTCATGACTTGCAAAGTCGTACATTAAGTTACAGTCCAATGCAGCCCGGCTGAAATATTTTTCGGGACTTAGGCTGTTACAACTACTGATAGCTGTTGAGGCAATAAATGCAGAGATAATTTTATTCATATTACCATTCTGTAAATGCTTCAAATTATAAAAGCATTTTCAATTTTCTGAAGCGCCTTAGTATAACTACCTTATCATCACCTCCCGATTCTATTGCTTCAATCGATTATCAAAAGTAAAAGGCTCACTTCCAAGATATTTTATTTTACTGAAATCCTTATGCGAAGTATTAAGCAGGTAGTTATACTCTTCCGGGATGATCACCGATGGTACACGCAATACAGGCGATACGGCTTCCTTAACCCATTTGTCGCCCATCGACTGCGTATAAGGCATATTGCCAAATTGTTTCCATTCACGAATAAGGTCTTTTTTATCAATCATCAAAATTTTCAAGCTATTGGGAATTTCAATGATTACCGTTCGGAAATTTTCTTGTAACCCACGTGAACTCCGATGCACCACATTTTCCAGGCAGGCTAATGACCTCGATGAGGATGTATAAATAATAGATATATCTTTTGAGTTCCAACGTGCAGCATTACCAGAAGCAGTTAATTTACCCGCATGTTTTGCCAATGTAATCCGATAGACTATCATCGTTAAGCAGTATCTCCGTATTCAATACGAATTAATTCTTCACGTACCAATTCAATACCGGTTATGGTATCCAATAAGGTGGAAGGAAGCTGGTCACCTAACCCAAAAGCAGGTATATCCATCCATTTAACAAATTCATCCAGCGAACCAAATACCAAACTGCCTTTTTGATAGAGTC
>JANNEK010000024.1:0-15639 GCA_031378605.1 Chitinophagaceae bacterium
GAGGGCACTGAAAAAGTCTCTGCTTTTTAGAGAGATGTTTAGTAGCGATTAAGTTAAAATCACTTTTAGCTTAATCGCTATTTTTATTTATGCATTTTTTTGAGGGAGAGAATTGGGTTAGCTATTACGCTCTATTTGCCTTGAGATGACTATTTGGTAAATATTTTCGTTTATATATCTATTCGGATTGCATTTGAGCACTTAGTTTCAATATTCTTTTCAGGTTTACCGTAAATATGGCAATAGCACCCTGCATTTGCATATTATTTATTCCGTACGATGAAGCTCTGTTGTATCCGTGAACATTTTTTAATTCACTATTCTTTGCTTCTATTTTGTATCGATGCTTCGCCTTTTCTTTGAAGTATTCGGTTTCTTGAAAAGCAACTTGTTCCTGGTGACGGTCTGATTTTATAGATACAGAGTAAGTCTTTGTCCTTGATCCTTCTTTGTAGCAGCCGTTTCTCAGAGGGCAGGTTTTACATTTTTCAACATCAAAATAATAGGTCTTCACTTGATTTGTTCCTACGTTCTTTTTGCCTTGTCTGCCCTTTCTTATAGCAATGTGGCCTGCAGGGCATACAAACAGGTCAGCATCTTTATTATAGTCAAATTGGTCTTCTTTTTTTCTAAAACCTTGCGTAATTGATGGATTGAGTTTTGCAACTATTTTAATATTCTGTTCACTGGTTAGTTGAATATTTTCTTTTCCTGAATAGGCCGCATCTCCTATAATGGTGTCGACTTCAATTCCATTTTCCTTACTAATTTCTAAAAGTTTTGGCAGTTCTGGTCCGTCACCTTTTTCACCTGATGTTACCACTGCGGCTGTTATTATCCGCTCTTCTGTCATGGCTAAGTGTGTCTTATAACCAAAGAATGAACTCTCTGCGGATTTATAGCCTGTTTTGGCATCCTCATCCTTTGATAACACAATATTTTCTTGAGTGTCTTGAACCATTTCACTTAAGATATTTAATTTTTCCTGTACCGCAGGAATTGAGCTGATAGATGGCTCTTTTTCAACAATCTCTTTTAACTCTTTACAATACTCTAACTCCTTTTCTAAATCATTATCAATATTTTTTTTCGGCATGCGATCCTTCCAGTCTTCATCATACATATAAATTGTTTTTCGAAGTTGCTTTGAGCGCTCTCTTAGAACTTCGATGGCTGAGAATGGATTTGATCTGGATAAGGTATGAGTAGCATCAACAATGATTGATTTAGATCGGATTACTCCTTTTTCAATAGCAAGTGTTACAGTCTTGCTTATCAGAAGGCTCAACAAATCGGTATCCTTCAATCTCAGCTTTCTAAATTTTGTAAGAGAACTGGGATTAATCACATCATCCTCAGGCGACATATCCAAAAAATACTTGAACGACATATCAAAACGTGAACGCTCAACTACATCAACATCAGAAATATCATAAATAGTCTTCAGCAATAAATACTTGAACATCCGAACCGGACTCTCAGCGGTACGGCCATTAGTGTGACAATATTTATTTACCAGTTCGTTGTAAACGAAAGAAAAATCTATAAGATCGTTGATCTTCCGCAGAAGATTTTCCTTTGGCACAATCAAATTATAAAGGGAGCTATATGCACTCAATTGAAATTCTACTTGTTGTATCAGCATCTACAGTAAGTTTTTGAATCTGATACAAAATACAAAAGGGGAGTAAAAAACTTTCGTCTTTTTACTCCCCTCTGTTAATAAGTCTAAAATGACTTTTTCAGTGCCCTCCCTGAAAAGCCGGGACTTTTTTATAGGAGGCTTTCGAGAAGCGAAATCATAAAAGAGCCACATTTATACTCAGACAAAACAGCCGTACCTTTATTTTAATTGTATGAGTGATCCTATTATAAATAAAGTTTCTGAAAGTCTTCTAACTACACTTGATTTAGAGGAATATTATCCGAAAGAGGAAATCCTATTGTTTGATCTTAAGCCTTTACTTTTTAGAGAGCTTATTTTAAAAGAAAAAGATTTTCGAGCATCTTTACAGCAACAAGATTGGCAACAGTTTCATGACAAGATAGTTGCAATAACCTGTACTGCCGATGCGGTAATTCCTGTTTGGGCCTATATGTTGTTAGCTTCCTACTTACAGCCAGTGGCAAAAGAGGTATACATGGGCGATATAGAGTCGGTTCGCAAACAACTTTTTTTAAAGAAGATCGAAGCAATCGATAATACATTGTTTGTTGATAAAAGGGTTGTTGTTAAAGGATGTGGCGATCTTCCCATTAGTGAGGATGCTTATATGGAAATAACTAAAAAACTAAGACCCGTAGTAAAAAGCATCATGTATGGGGAACCCTGCAGCACGGTGCCGGTGTTTAAAAAGAAATTATAACGACAGATAAAATTCAATGATTCGTTTAGCAAACAGCAGCGATTTTCATCAATTAAGTATTCTTTTCGATGCGTATAGGGCTTTCTATAAGAAGCCCTCTGATCCGCAAGGGGCCTTTAATTTTATTAAGGAACGTGTCGATAAAAAAGAGGCCGTTATATTTGTAGAGGAAGAAAATGGAAAACTAATTGGCTTTACACAACTCTACCCGCAATTTTCTTCTACACGAATGCAAAAAACCTGGTTGTTAAATGACTTGTATATACTCCCCAATTACAGGGGGAGGGGGATATCAAGAAAACTTATCGAAGCCGCCAAACAACTTGCTATAGATACGGAGGCGGCTGGTCTGTTGCTCGAAACGGAAAAAACCAATACAATTGGCAATAATCTATACCCCTCCGCGGGATTTCAATTGTACAATGAAACCAATTTCTATTGGTGGGAAAATAAATAATAATTGTCTCTGCCATTTTCAATGAATGGATTGCATTGATTAAATCGGCCTAAATTAGCTAAAGAGGAAAATTTTATGTCACCCACTATTCAATCGAAATTGCCCGATGTAGGCACTACCATTTTCACGGTGATGAGTACTCTGGCTGCCGAACACAACGCTATCAATCTTGGCCAGGGATTTCCTGATTTTCCAATGAACCAGGATTTATTAAATCTGGTAACCGATGTGATGCAACGGGGGTTTAATCAGTATGTGCCAATGCAGGGATATGTGCCCTTACGGGAGGCATTAGCCGAAAAAGTGAATTACCTGTATAATGTATCGGTTAACCCGGATACCCAAATAACAATTACACCTGGCGGAACCTATGCGATTTATACCGCTTTTACCACAATTCTTCAACCAGGCGACGAGGTAATCGTATTCGAACCAGCCTACGATAGTTATATTCCAAATATTGAAATTAATGGAGCTGTTGCCATTCGAATAAATCTTCGGTTTCCTGATTATTCAATAAACTGGGCAGAAGTAAGAGAAAAAATTAATGTGCGAACAAAGGCAATTATTATTAACTCTCCCCATAACCCTACAGGAGCTGTATTAATAGAACAGGATATTCAGGAGCTGCGTAAAGTTGTTGAAGGCACTTCTATTTTTATCATTAGTGATGAAGTATATGAGCATTTGATTTTCGATGGAATTTCACACCAAAGTATACTTCGTTATCCGGATCTTTTTGAGAGAAGCTTTGTATGTTTTTCCTTTGGTAAAGTATATAATTGCACCGGTTGGAAGCTGGGTTATTGTATTGCCCCGCCGTCTCTCATGAAAGAGTTTCGGAAAGTTCACCAGTTTAATTGTTTTTGTTGCCACACACCGTCGCAGGTTGCATTGGCCCAATTTATCAAAAACAGGGATGCCTATCTTTCGCTGGGTTCTTTCATGCAACAGAAAAGAGACTATTTTATCAACTTAATGAAAGGCACCCGATTCGAAATGCTGGAAAGTCATGGCAGTTATTTTATCGGAGGTACGTATAACCGAATTAGCAATGAAAGTGATAAGGACTTTTCGATTCGTATTACCAAAGAATTTGGAGTAGCCACAATACCTGTATCTGCGTTTTATAAAGATGGAATCGATAACAAAGTGATTCGGTTTTGTTTTTCCAAGAAGGAAGAAACGCTGGAGCGAGCGGTAGAAAAACTTATGAAAATTTAATAACGGCGCTGTATAACGATCTTTAAGATTAGGTTGCTATACCGGTGAACTTTTTTTCTTTTTTAATAGTCAATTGATGGTTAGCGTTATGATTTTCAGTATACGAGTAATTCCTTTTCCGGCTTTGTAAAAACTTATTGTAAATAATATCCCCCATCGATTTATTATAAACCTTGCTTTCAATCCAGGAAATAATATCTAAATAGGCAAACGCTCTGGTTTCGTGCCTGCTTTTTTCGAGATGTTTAATTTTATAAAGTAATTTTTCCAGCTCGGGCTTTAAGGTAGAAATTGCAAAAGAGCTTTTTAGAAAATGGAAGATTTCTTCTTCTACAACGGTGAGATTTTTCATTTTAGCCATAAACCGATAAACCGATTTGGTGAGTGATTCAATTAGCTCATAATTTTTAAGTTCGTAGTGACACATCAGGTGTAACAGCCGGGCATAACATTGCAGGTCGATGCGAAGATCAATAGGACCATTAATGATTTTCTGAAGATAGTCAATAGCCTTTTCGTAGTTGCCGCTTCCAAAAAAAAGACTTGCAAATTTGTAATTAAAAACGAGAATGCGATGTCGGTCAACATATAAGGAATATTCAGTCAGCTTTTTTTCTACAGATGGAATGAGTTTCAGGCCTTCTTTAAAAGTGCCCTTCATCAGATGCTGGTTAATGCGTGCGCTATTAATGTAAATAGATGTGTGAATTCGAAAGTTATCATGTTCATTAGCAGCGGGAGTTTGCGCAAAGACTTCAAATTTCTTTAACGCAATTTCAAAGCGTTGATAATTGCGTAAATCAAAATGTGCATTTAGCAGCGTGTGCATTCCCTTTACATAATGGCCCATTTCTACAGTAATCATTTGTGGGTTATCATCATAAAGATCGATCCACTTTTGGCAATACCGGTAATACATTAAAAAATCCTGCCTGATAAATGCATACCAACAATAGCTTTGGTATAAATACATTTTTTCATAAAAGCCACTTATTGCACGAATATCTGTTGGCAAATAGTTCTTGAAAAATTCTTTGATATCTTTTTCATCTTCCTGGTTCCGCGCATGACCATTTAATACATACCATCGATATAACAATAATGCCAAATTAGAAAGACGGGTTACCCGATCGATATGACTGCTGATAAGAAGAGCCTCCCGCGTAAGATCTTCCGTTTTCTCTGCACTGCTTCGTGTAATATGAAGGGTTTCAATTTTTTTTTCTAAAGAAAGAATTTGAACAAGTGTATTAAATTTTTGATTGGAACGAGCAAGCTCTTTAGCTTTTTCTAAAATACGAAGGCTTTGAATTTTCAAACCTTTGTTATAGAGTATCCTTGCCTCATCAAGATGTTCGCTAAGTTGAAGGTCCACATTTTCGCCAAGTTTCAAAAGGCGCAAACTGGCAAGCAGTTGTTTATTAAGATGATTTTTTAGATTAGTCAATTGCGATTTTGTGATCCCCTTCATTTTTTTCAACAATACCAGCTCATCATATTCGGGTAATTTATCAAGGACGTCGAAAAGTTGAACAATCTTTAGTTCCTGATTGGCTGAACTTCTTTTTATATAAAGCTTAAAATGTCTTTTTTCCGCCTTCTCAAGCGTTTGTACTAACTGATAAAGGGTATCCGAAAACCTGTTGGCCATAAGTATAAAGTTATTCCTAAACTACTTGCATTCAATAACTTGTTTATGAAATAGCAAGTTAGCGATAATGAAAACGACAAGAAGTTGATTTTTAGGCGTAGACCATAGCACCTATTTTTACACTATAGTTTAAACCAAAAGAATTTAAACACATAAGGCAGGCAATCGTTAGAGAAAGACAATCGGCAGAGACCTTTTATTACAGTTAAAAACTGTAAGACCCATAAAGATAACTATTTTTTCATATGGCAAGCAATCGTTAGAGACCCTTCCGTTTCCACGGAGGGGAATTTTTTTTAAAGCCTATCCACCAATGCCGAAAACAATTTTTGTTTAACCGATCTTCTTGTTTTTCAAAGTCAGCCTGAGACAAAATAGCCTTCAGTATTTTTTATTCCTAATAAAGGGAATGGCTTACAACGGTTCAACAAAAGAGTAAAATCTGACGAGAAGAAAAAAATTTGGAAACACCAAATCTTTAATCGTATATTTGCGATATAAGATTTTAAGACGAACTCAATCGTCTTTTTGTTTGAGTATATTAATCGTAAAAAAACGATAAAGACATGGCTATTCATAAAAAAGAAGAGTTTTCCCAGAAAGAGCAGGACCTGGCGGCCTTCGCAAAAGCGCTTAGTCACCCCGCTCGTATTGCTATATTAAAAGTATTAGCACAACATAACGAATGTATTTGTGGTGAGATCGTAGAAATTTTACCGCTTGCCCAAAGTACGGTGAGCCAACATTTGAAAGAACTTGTAAACGCAGGATTGATCGATGGAACCATTGATGGCCCGCGCAGTTGTTATTGCATTAACTGGAAAACCTTTGAAAAGTTTAATGCAGATTTCACCACATTATTTCTAAAACTAAAAGAAACAAATGCAAAGTGCTGTTAGATATTGGCGTTAGAGAAAGGGACCGTTGCTAAATTAAACCTGAGGTGCAACCAGGCACCTCTATTAAAAAAAAATAAAATAATATAATTATGAAAAATGAACAGGAATTAAAAGAAACCGTGAAAGAAATGTATGGTGCTATTGCCAATCAACCAAGAAAACAAAATCTTTCTTCTTGTTGTGGCGCAACCGGATGCTGTGATAAAGATGTTTTTAATATTATGGCGGACGACTACTCCTCCCTGGAGGGATATAATCCGGAGGCTGATCTGGGCCTGGGTTGCGGACTTCCAACAGAATTTGCAAAAATGAAAAAAGGAGATACCGTACTTGACTTAGGAAGCGGAGCTGGCAATGATATTTTTATTGCACGAAATATAGTGGGCGATACCGGAAAATTAATAGGCATTGATTTTACTGATAAAATGATTGATCTTGCCAGGGCCAACGCAGAAAAATTATCTTTCAATAACGTAGAGTTTCGGCAAGGTGATATTGAAAATATGCCTATAACCACAAATCGTGTAGATGTTATTGTTAGCAATTGCGTACTTAACCTTGTACCCAATAAACATAAGGCGTTTAGTGAAATGTACCGGGTATTAAAGCCAGGCGGGCATTTTTCTATTTCAGATATTGTTTTAGAAGGAACGCTTCCGGCTAAATGGAAACAGGTAGCTGAACTGTATGCTGGTTGTGTAGCCGGGGCGATTACAAAAGAAGAATACTTGCAGATTATAAAAGAGGCAGGATTTAACAAACCGGTTATTCAAAAAGAAAAAGAAATTATTTTACCAATACAAATTTTAGCGGAATATCTTTCTCCAAAAGAAATGGAAGAGTATAAGAATAGTCATACAAAAATTCTGAGTATTACAGTGTATGCTGAAAAGCCTGCTAAGGATGATAGAAACTGTTGTGAACCCGGAAGTGGCTGTTGTTAACACCGTACGCTGAATAAATATTTTTTATGACAGACTCTATTAAAGTAAATAAAGCAAGTGCAAGCGACTATGGGGATGCAATTGATTTATTAACAAGCCAAAAGCTTCCGGTTTCTGATATAGATAAAAATCTCTCCCATTTTTTTGCAGTGAAAGAAGCCGACAAGCTAATCGGAATAATTGGATTGGAGCTCTATTCAGATTATGGCTTGCTTCGAAGTATGGTTACAAGTCCATTCCACCGAAACATTGGAATTGCAACCCTGCTTCTAGCTAAGCTTTTGGCATATGCGAAGAAACTCGGTTTGAAAGAAATCTTTCTGCTTACCGAAACAGCCGCAGCGTTTTTCCTAAAAAGGGGATTTCAAAACATAAGCAGAGAAGAAGCGCCTGAGGCCCTAAAACAATCCAGCGAATTCAGCCATCTATGCCCTTTATCGGCAATACTTATGAAAAAAGAAATTGTGTAAGTTTGAACTATGCAAATCTCTTCCTGGACCGCTGCTTATGAATTGCCCATACTTGAAATTTATCAGCATGGCATTGATACTGGAAATGCAACATTTGAAACAACTGTACCCAGTTGGAATAAAGTGAATGAAAAATTTTTGGCTCATTCAAGACTGGTGGCCACTGACAATGAAATAGTGTTGGGCTGGGCAGCATTAGGTGCTGTTTCTTCAAGAGAGTGTTATGCAGGCGTAGCAGAGGTAACCATATATGTACACAAAAATCATCAGGGTAAAGGAATCGGCAAACAATTATTGAATCGATTGATTGAAGAAAGTGAACGCAACGGAATATGGACCCTGGTAAGCGTAATACATGAAGAAAACCGCGCCAGCATTCACCTGCATGAACAATGTGGGTTCAGGGTTATTGGTTATCGCGAACGAATTGCACAACTCAACGGAACCTGGAGAACAACAGTAATGATGGAACGAAGAAGCAAATTAATAGGCGTATAATTGAAACGAAAAATTATAAATAAAAATCATAATTCTGCGATGAAAAAGAAAGTACTTTTTGTTTGTGTGGAAAATAGTAACCGAAGTCAAATGAGTCAGGCTTTTGCAATCATTCATGGGGGAGCTTCCATAGAAGCGTATAGTGCAGGATCTAAGCCATCTGGTATAGTTAATCCAAAAGCAATTGCCGCTATGAAAGAATTGGGCTATGATTTAAGCAAGCACGATAGTAAATCGTTAAAGGAAGTAGAACAATTTGCGCCATTTGATGCAGTAGTAACAATGGGTTGCGGAGATGCCTGCCCCTGGATGCCGGCAAAACATTTTATTGATTGGGAAATTAAAGACCCTAAACATATGGAACCGGCAGCATTTAATACGGTACGTGATTTTATTGAATCAAAAGTAAAAGCATTGTTGCAAACCCTTTAGGCTTTTGAAACTATCTTTGCTGCATGACGAACATAAATACAATTGTTTTCGATTTGGGAGGTGTACTGGTAGATTGGAACCCTGATTATGTTTTTAAAAAGATATTTTCTACAGATGAAGAGATGCAATGGTTCTATAAAAATATTTGTACAAGTGAATGGAACGAAGAGCAGGATGCAGGGCGAACGTTAAAAGAAGGAACAGATCTATTAATTAAGCAATTTCCTTCCCACGAAAATAATATTCGCGCCTTTTATGACCGATGGGAAGAAATGCTGGGAGGGCCCATTCAGGGGACCGTTGATATTTTTAAAGAAATAAAGGAACACTCAATCTATAAAACCTATGCACTCACAAACTGGAGCGCCGAAACGTTTCCGATAGCCTTAAAACGGTATGATTTTTTACATTGGTTTGATGGCCGACTTGTTTCCGGCGAAGAAAAAACAAGAAAGCCATTTCTCGATATTTATGAAAAACTCATTAATCGCTTTACAATAAATCCAGCTACCGCTATTTATATTGACGACAATATCCGTAACCTTTACCCCGCAAAAGAACTCGGATTTACCACTATTCATTTTACATCGCCGCTGCAATTCCGGGAAGAATTAAAATTGTTGGGGGTATTTTAAAAGTTCAGATGATTAATATCGGAGTATTAAATAGGAAAAAACTTTTCTTATTTTAATGTTGTTGTTAATAAAGAAGCAGGTTGCTGTTGTGTGCAGATAACTTCCAGCGAACGACTCCCGGTTTTATATACACTATTTGAAACCTGGGTTGTTAAGGTTCGGGAGCTTCTTTTGCTAACATAAAAACCATCAAAAATATTCCTGCTTTTTGTTTCAAAGGAAGTATTCGGCAAAACAACTTGTTTCCACTGGCCAGGCTCTTGTTCTATATAAAAACTTATATCATCAAAATAAAACTTACCATTACCATTAACCGCAGAATAAAACCATAACCTGGTAGCAGAATTATCTACAACCCCTGCAATGGTATAAATGGTCCACTCTTGTTCTTTCCTGGATTCCAGTGTAAAATCACTATTAATATATTCTTCCTTTCCATTCCCTACATTAATTCCATGAATGCGCACTTTAGAAAGAGTATCAGAAGGATTTTGATTAACAGCTATTTCATATCTAAAATTCTTACCCCTGAATTCCTTTACAGAAACTTCTTTTACAAAATAAAATTCTTCTGCATAATAGTACCATTGAGATTGGGAGAAGCCAGACAGGGTGGTATAAAAGAGGATAGTAAAAAGAAGTATTCTTTTCATGGGGTTGGATTTGACCTTTATACAAAACGGAGAAAAGGGAAAACTATTGTGAGGGAATTAAAGGATTACTTAAATAATTGGTAAGCAATAAAACTCATTAAATAGGCCAGGCCGGTCATATAAATAAATTGAATAACAGGCCATTTCCAACTTCGCGTTTCGCGACGCACTACCGCAAGAGTACTCATGCATTGCATAGCCAGTACATAAAATATCATTAACGAAATACCCGTAGCGAGTGTATATACTTTTGATCCATCGGGTTTAACGGCAGCACTCATTTTTTGTCGAAGTGTAGATTCATCCGCATCATTACCTCCTTCCACACTATAAATGGTAGCCATAGTGCCTACAAAAACTTCCCGGGCAGCAAAGGAAGTTATCAATGCAATACCAATTTTCCAATCGAAGCCTAATGGTTGAATAGCTGGTTCAATACTTTTTCCAAGAATACCCGCATAAGAATTTTGAAGGAGCTCAGCATTCATCTGTCGTTTTAATTCTATTTTGTTATCGGGTTGTTGTTTTATTTTTTCAGTAAATGTTTCGGTAACCTTCTGCATTTCTTTTGCCGGCCCAAAACTACTGAGTACCCAAAGAATAAGACTGATCACCATAATAACTTTTCCCGCATCTACTACAAAAATTTTCGCTTTGCTTACCATGGTTATCAATACATTTTTCCAACGGGGAGAACGGTAAATTGGTAATTCGAGAATGAAAAAACTTTTTTCCTTTATCTTAATAAACCATTTACCTACATACGAAACGATAAGCGCCATTACTAATCCTAATAAATAAAGCCCCATCATTACCAAGCCATGTAAACTTAAAAACCCCAAAAAATATTTTTGGGGTATAACCAGTGAAATAAGAATTGTATAAACCGGTAAGCGCGCACTGCAACTCATTAAAGGCGTTATAAGAATAGTAAGCAGCCTTTCTTTTTTATTTTCGATATTGCGGGCGCTCATAATAGCAGGAACAGCGCAGGCAAAGGCGCTAATCATTGGCATTACACTCTTGCCATTTAACCCAACTTTGCGCATTAACTTATCGCTTAAAAAACTAATACGCGCCATATACCCTGTATCTTCTAATACCGTTATCAGTCCAAACAAGATCATTATTTGTGGAATAAAAACAAGTATACCGCTTAATCCGGCCAATATGCCATTAATAAAAAGATCGGTAAGCCAACCACCCGGTAGTATACCCGAAAACCAGGAGCTGGCGGAGGCAAAGGCCCATTCAATAAAATTCATAGGAAATTCCGCTAACCAAAAAACACTTTGAAAAAGAAGAAATAATACGGCGAACAATATTAAATATCCCCATCGCCGGTGTAATAATAGATCATCCAGTTTATCACTGAATAATTTTTTTTGCAGAGGCGATGGCTCCGAAACAGTTTGTTTCATGATGCTGCCGATACGCTGATAACGCTGCAGAATTTCTTCGGCCTGTACTTTTGTATGGTTGAACGTATTTTGTTGTTCAATCATTTCTAATTTTTCCTGCATTGGATGATTAAGCGAAAAAGATTCATGATTAATCAGGTAATGAATCGCTTTATAATCGCTCAATGCAGGAAACAATTCTTTTACACTGCCAATTGCTCCTTTGGCTAAAGATTGATTATCGATAAAATCTCTGACCGGCGCTTTGTACAATTCATTTGCCCGTTGTTCAATAGCTTTTTTTAATAATTGAATGCCTTTGTTTTTGCGTGGATTAACGGCAATGATGGGGATACCCAATTCTCTTTCAAGCTCAGGGATATCAATAACCATTTCTTTTTGTTTGGCGATATCCATCATGCTTAAGGCTAATACCAATGGAATTTTAAGATCAATTATTTGGGAAACAAATAATAGATTTCGTTTTAAATTACTGGCATCCGCTACCAATACAATTATGTCTGGTAAAATATCCGCATCCTGTTGCATCAATACCCGGTAAGCCACCCATTCATCTTCCCTGCGCGGATATAAACTATAGGTTCCCGGAAGATCTGTAATACGAGCGATCAGTTTATCTGAAATAACGCTATTACCCGTTTTTTTATCAACGGTAACACCTGGAAAATTGCCTACTTTTTGATTAAGCCCGGTTAATGCATTGAATAGCGAACTTTTTCCGCTATTTGGATTGCCTACCAATGCAATATGTATTTCCCGCTTAACCATGTGGGCGAAAATAGCAAAATATCAAAAGGGGCTACTTACGATATGGGTAAATTGATGATTCTTTATTTACGCAAAGAAGAAAATAAACCCATTGATTATTCACTTCATCTATAAATACCCTAAGTGCAGGTTGAGGCGGCCAATCCTTATCTTTGCTTTCCGAAAAATTGGAATAAAGTTTAGGTTATATGTTCAACAAAAGAGTAAAAATTAAAGAACTGTTGAGTTGGGAACCACAGCAGCAGCAGGTAACCGTAATGGGTTGGGTACGTACTTTTCGCAACAACCAGTTTATAGCGTTGAATGATGGTTCTACCAATACTAACCTGCAGATTGTTGCCACCCTTGGAAATTTTGATGACGAATTGTTGAAAAGAATTACCACGTCTGCTTCTTTAAAAGTTACAGGAACGCTTGTTCCTTCATTAGGTAAGGGGCAGAAAATGGATTTGATGGCGACCTCTATTGAAGTATTGGGCGATAGTGATGCAGAAAAATTCCCGATTCAACTAAAGAACAAACCAACGCTCGAATACCTCCGTGAAATTGCCCACCTCCGTTTTCGCACCAACACCTTTGGTTCGGTTTTCCGTGTACGTCATGCCCTTGCTTTTGCAATCCATAAATTCTTTAATGAAAAAGGATTTGTATATATGCATACGCCCATTGTAACGGCCAGCGATGCTGAAGGTGCGGGCGAACTATTTAAAGTAACCACCCTGCCTTTTGATAATACACCCCGCAACGAAGATGGGTCGGTAAATTTTAAAGAAGATTTTTTTGGACGAGCTACCAATCTAACGGTAAGCGGTCAGCTAGAAGGAGAATTGGGCGCAACGGCTTTTGGTGATATATATACATTTGGCCCAACCTTTCGTGCCGAAAATTCAAATACGGCCAGGCATTTAGCAGAGTTTTGGATGATTGAACCCGAAATGGCTTTTTATGATTTGGAAGACAATATGAATTTGGCCGAAGAGTTTATCCGCTATCTTATTCAGTATGCAATGGATAATAACCGGGAGGATTTGGAATTTTTAGCGCAGCGGCTGGCAGAGGAAGAAAAACAATTGCCCCAGGATAAGCGTAGCGAAATGGGATTGATGGAGAAGCTGGAATTTGTATTGAACAATAAGTTTGAAAGAATCACCTATACGGAAGCGATAGATATATTAAGAGAATGCAATCATAACAAGAAAAAGAAATTTCAATATCCCATAACCGGCTGGGGAATGGATTTGCAAAGTGAGCATGAGCGATATCTCGTAGAAAAACATTTCAAGAAACCTGTTATTCTTTCTAATTACCCCAAAGAGATCAAAGCATTTTATATGCGCCAGAATGAAGATGGAAAAACGGTGGCTGCTATGGATATACTGGCCCCGGGTATTGGAGAAATTGTTGGAGGATCGCAACGCGAAGAAAGATTAGATAAACTGGAACAGCGCATGAATGAAATGCAGATACCTACCAAAGAAATGTGGTGGTATTTAGATACGCGCAGGTATGGAACAGTTCCGCATGCGGGATTTGGATTGGGCTTTGAGCGAATGGTATTGTTTGTAACAGGCATGACGAATATCAGAGACGTGATTGCATTTCCGAGAACACCGAAGAGTGCAGAGTTTTAGAGGAGCCGGGAGATAGAAGTAGAAGTCTGCAGCCCTGCACGATCTCTATTAAACGGCTTGTGATTAGTGCTTTAAATACCATCCGTCAATCACAAATCCTAAATCAACAATCAGAGCAGGTATGCCATCATTACTTCATCAAGGTATCTGTCTTCCAATGCCAGGTAACCATATTTTTTAAGTACACCTTCTTTTTCAAAACCCGCTTTTTGATAGAGTTGCAGCGCCGCTTCATTATTAACGGCAACGCTTAGTTCAATTCGTTTATAATTCAATAGCCGGCATTGTTCAATAATTTCCTGCATCATTTTTAAACCATGGCCCTTGCGTGCAAAAGAAGGATGAATACCCAATCCACCAACATAAACAACATGTGCGCACCGGTATTGCAAGGGAATTAATTTGCACATGCCGATGGCTGTATCATCTACTTCATAAATATATTTTATTTTCTTTGCCAGCAGATCCTCGTAAATGGGTTTAAATAATTCTTTACTCATGGCATCGTACAATATCCACGGATTCACAAGCGGATGCATATATAGTTCATAAATGAAGTCAAAATCGGCGAGGCTTGCTTTTCTTATCATTGGTGGCAATTGTATGGCAAAGAAAATGAATTTGATTCGTTATTCGGAACTGGCAACCGTTTAAATAGATTCTTCTATCAACAAAAACTATTTTATAAAAGAAAAAAAGCAGAACGAACCGTTAAAACATCAAGGAACAGCATTCGTCAACGTTTATTTTTACAACGTAAATAGTAGAAGAGGTATAGGCGAGTTAGGGAAGAAGGTCATCACCGATGGCCTTCTTTTTTTTAACAAACTATTTTTACAGGATGAATAATAAAATTATAATTCCCAATACTGCAATTGATGATTAAGCAGTAATGAATAAAATTATAATGATCCGAGGAAAGAAAGTGATGGTTGATCGAGACCTGGCGGTATTATATGGTATAACAACAAAAAGACTAAATGAGCAAGTTAAGAGAAACACGAAGAGGTTTCCGGAAGATTTTATGTTTCAGTTATCAATACAGGAAAAGGAGGAGGTGGTCGCAAACTGCGACCACCTTAAAAAGATCAAATTCTCTTCCAGCCACCATTTGTTTTTACAGAGTATGGAGCAATAATGTTAGCAAGTGTATTAAATAGTGAACGGGCTATCGAGGTTAATATTCAGTTGGTAAGAGTGTTTACAAAAATGCGTGAATTGTTACTAACGCATAAAGAGGCTAATTTTTATTTTGAGTCGCTAGGTAAAAAAGCAAATTAGTAAAAAGGTCAAACCGTTTGTATCTTTTTAGCCCCATCGTGGCGACATTTTTTATGGCAAATAGCTATTCATTCTGTATTTGCGATAAAATATAGAATACCGCCCCGATGGGGCTTTCTTTTCTAAGGGTTCCCTGTGTTACCAAAATTGCAGCCCTATGGGCTTGATAAAAAAGCGGGATTATATATTATTTAGCTATTAGAAGGAATCGCTTAGTACCTCAAAATAAGAATTATCCCATAAAGACTTACTACTTCAATTAGAAAAAATAGAAAAGAAGTTAATCAGCCACGATGCAGACATTGCGCT
>JANNEK010000122.1:0-23107 GCA_031378605.1 Chitinophagaceae bacterium
GCGGATAGGTTTCGTAGTGATAGCACTTTGGTGCGTACACTCATCAGGGCGTTGCGCACACCAAATTCATTCTATTTCCCTTTTGACTCGTTGAACATTTCTAAAGTTTATGCACCTGATAGCAGCTTCCGCATTTTTACCTGGCAATTAAAAAAAGATGAATACGTGATTTTGCAAAAAGGAGCTATTCAAATGAATACTTCTGATGGATCGCTAAAACTTTTTCCATTGTTTGATAATTCAATGTATACAAAAAAGCCAAACGATTCTGCTCGTACCCGAAATAATTGGATTGGTGCTATCTACTATAAAGCAATCATGAAAGAACATAATGGCAAACGTTATTACACGCTAATTGGCTTTGATGATTTTAATGTTAACAGCAATAAGAAATGGATGGAGGTACTACATTTTAACGATCAGGGAGAACCTGTTTTTGGTGGACCTTTTATATCTTTTAAAGAAGATACAGGCAAAAGA
Source organism: Chitinophagaceae bacterium (assembly GCA_031378605.1). Lineage (GTDB taxonomy): Bacteria > Bacteroidota > Bacteroidia > Chitinophagales > Chitinophagaceae > Endoryza. Next base: position 481 of record JANNEK010000122.1, read on the forward strand.
CCCATTCAGGCTCGTTATTCGATTCAGTATAAAAAAGAAGCCAAGACTTTTTTTAATTATGATCCCGAACTTGATCTTATCATTATTGATCATCTTGTTTCTGAATCTGATGAACCTGAAAAACAATTTACCTATGTTCCGGATGGAGATTATGAAGCTTTTAAATGGAAGGATGGTCAATGGGTGCATATTGATAAATTATTCAATGTTAAATTAAAGGATGGCGACTACCCGAAAGAAGCGCTTCTTTATGATGACAATGGCAAGGGGGATGAAAAGAAGCTGGAAGAAGCTTCTAAGAAAAGTTTCGACAAAAAAAATTCATCACGTCAACCTCCAAAGAAAAAAACGGGCGGTAATTGAAGTAGTGAATAGCCAATATTGAATCGCGAATTTTTTAGCCATCAAAGATATATTTCAATTAATAGTGTTCAAATGAGCAAGAAGCTACATTTAGGTATAACATCGAATTTTTTAGTTACAACACTATTTTCTTAACAGCTAATTACTAATTCTTTTCAAAATCTTTCTCTACTTTACTTAGCATTTCAGCAGCAATTCGTTTATGGATGCGGGGTGCATAATGAAATCCATCTACAAAGGGATACCCGATTTCTTTTTCCATCATTGCGCCAAGGAATGTAAAATTTCCAATACTATCTGCCTGCTTTTCAATAATTGGGTATATATAATTGAATCTTGTATTGGTATCTTTAAATACCATCGGGTCCTTTAATTGATTTGGATATTTGTAAAAAGGAGTTGGCTGACAAAAAAAATAGGTTTTCGTACCAGTAACCTTCGACATTCGTTTAACGCTTTCGATATTCTTAAAGTAATTCGCGATTAATTGATCGCTAAATTGGTTCTCCGGCATCCCCAGCGGCGTTTTAAATAAAGCCTGCAATGAATCTGTGAACCATTTATCAGTAGTTGATGGCGGACGAATGGCAAAATAAGATTTACGAAAATAAAACGAATAAAATGACTCACTGGAATAATTCATTTTACCAAACCAAAAATCATTCAACCCATCAAAGAAAATAGCAATATCCGGTTGATGGCCCTCGATTATTAATTTTGTATAAAGCATTAATTCCTGGTAACTATAATAATTTGGACAACCCCAGTTAACGACTTTAATTGATTTGGAAGAAGGATATTTTTCTTTATAGATATCCACAAAGTAGGAAGGAATGGTTTCAAAGTCGGCAACATTAAAACCAAAAGTAGTAGAACCTCCAAAAAAATAGATGAGCAGCGTATCTTTTGATGAAGAATTAATATAACGATCAGGGATAGACTTACGAACACCCTTTACAATGTTCATATAGGATCCATTGTAATCAATATTTTTAAACTCTACCCAGGGCTGGTATTCATACTGGTTACTCAACGCTGTTTCTTTCGTAACCAGGTCATTAAAAATATCAGAAGAATCGGGTCTTACCAATTTCTGATGTTGAAGATTATAAGGAGTCAATTTGGGACGAAACCTGTTACGAGCACTACGCATAAATTCTACTGATGCCAATTTGCTATTTCCATACTGGTGATAGTAATAAATGCTTAATAAAACTTCTACTAGTAAAAAGATTACTAAAAGAAAAATTCCCATGAACAGGATGCGCTTACCAAAAGAAACCGGTTTTTTTTCTACCATGTAAAAGGGTTTAGGCTGTCAGGCTTCAAATATAAAATGCAAAATCGGGGGAAACAATTTTACCTGCCTTTTATTCAACTAAAAAAAGAAAATGCTGGTCGTTACACCAGCATTTCAACAATAAGCAAGTAGTATTGGCTCGTTTAGTCGCTTTTTACCTGATTTTGAAAAATCAGCAGACAATTTTAACAATGAATAAAATGTAATTTCTTTGAACAAACAGCAAGCATTTCAACCCTATAAAGATCAAGACAAAAATGCTTGCAAATAAGATGCACGAAAAAGTTCGAATGGCTCAATTAATCAAGTTTAAGTACTGCTAAAAAAGCCTCTTGGGGAACTTCTACATTTCCAATTTGCCGCATTCTTTTCTTACCTTCTTTCTGTTTTTCAAGAAGCTTTCGCTTACGGCTAATATCTCCACCATAACATTTTGCGGTAACATCTTTTCTCATTGCCGATATCGTTTCTCTTGCCACAATTTTGGCGCCTATGCCTGCCTGTATGGCTATTTGAAATTGTTGGCGTGGTACAAGTTCCTTTAATTTTTCACAAAGTTTACGACCAAATTCATGAGCACGGCTTCGATGAATTAATGCGCTTAATGCATCTACCTTATCGCCATTTAATAAAATATCCATTTTCACAATATCAGCTTCCCTATATCCAATAGGATGATAATCGAATGAGGCATAGCCGCGGGTCTGGCTTTTCAATTTATCATAGAAATCGAAAACAATTTCGGTTAAAGGCATTTCAAAAGATAACTCCACCCTTGTTGGTGTAAGGTAACTTTGGTTAATAAGGATGCCACGCTTACCAAGACAAAGGGTCATAATATTTCCGATATAATCTGGCTTAGAAATAATTTGAGCCCTGATAAAAGGTTCCTCAATACGCTCCATATTTGTTGGATCGGGCATTTCGCTCGGGTTGTTAACCGTAATCTTCTCGCCTTTTATATTGTAAGCAATAAAGCTTACGTTGGGCACAGTGGTGATAACCGTTTGATTGAACTCTCGTTCTAATCGTTCCTGGATAATTTCCATATGCAGCAGTCCTAAAAAACCACAACGAAATCCGAAGCCAAGCGCCTGAGAAGTTTCGAGTTCATAAACAAGCGACGCATCATTCAATTGTAACTTATCCATACAATCGCGTAACTCTTCAAAATCTTCAGTAGCTACCGGAAAAATTCCAGCAAAAACCATTGGCTTTACTTCTTGAAATCCGTTGATCATTTCCCTGGTAGGGTTAGCCGTAAGCGTTATGGTATCACCAACCTTTACCTCTTTTGCATTCTTAATACCCGTTATGATATAACCTACATCACCGCAAGTCACAATTTTCTTCTCCGCCATTTTCAATTTCAAGATACCAATTTCATCTGCTTCATATTCCTGATCGGTAGAAACAAATTTAACTTTATCTCCCTTTTTTATACTACCATTTAATATCCGGTAATAAACTATTATACCACGAAATGAATTGAATACACTATCGAAAATCAGAGCTTGCAATGGTCCATCAGGATCTCCTTTAGGAGAAGGTATCCTTGTTACAATAGCCTCCAAAATGTCTTCAACACCAATTCCGGTTCTACCACTTGCGTGCAAAATATCTTCTCTTTTACATCCGATAAGATCAACAATTTGGTCGGCCACCTCTTCGATCATGGCGCCATCCATATCAATTTTATTGATTACGGGAATAATCTCCAGGTTATTTTCAATTGCGAGGTAAAGGTTTGAAATAGTTTGGGCCTGTATGCCCTGTGTGGCATCTACGAGCAACAAGGCCCCTTCGCAGGCCGCCAACGCACGACTTACTTCATAACTAAAGTCTACGTGGCCAGGAGTATCGATCAAATTCAAAATATATTCCTGACCGTTTTTATGCTGGTAATTTATTTGGATTGCATGGCTTTTGATAGTGATCCCTTTTTCTCTTTCCAGATCCATATCATCAAGTACCTGGTCCATCATATCACGCTCACTGATTGTATTGGTAACCTGTAAAAGTCTGTCTGCCAAAGTAGATTTGCCGTGGTCAATATGTGCAATAATGCAAAAATTACGGATATTCTTCATTTTCCACTGTGCCCAAAAGGAGGACTGCTTTTTTTGATTTTGAGGGGGCGAAGGTAGGCTTTTTAGCCCAAGTAGGAAAGGTTAACTCCAGACGAGTCAAAAAATAAAGGCCAGTTTTAGGAAGCTTAATTGATTACTTGATTTATAAGAAGAATTAATTGTTGAATGCGTGTTAATTTTAATTTTTTGATCCCGATGTGTTGTGGCATGTTTCTAAAAAATTCCATTCTATATATCAGATATTACTATTCTTATTGAAACTCACGCTGATCTTGAATAACCCCGTCATTGTTTTATAAAATACAAATCCGGCACAGGCTCCAAAAGTATTTAGCAGTATATCGTCTATATCGGCACTTCGATAGCTGGTTGCCAATTGCAATAATTCGATTGTTATCGAGACCAATAAAGAAAGCAGAGCTACCTGTAAAAAACCAGAAAAGCGCTTATACAGCAAAGGGAGATAAATACCCAATGGAAATAGCATGATAAGGTTACCTGCAATCTGCCTGTCGGTTATTCTGTAAATACTAAATATTTTGAACAGATGCAGATTAACATGATCTCTTTTTTCAATTCTATGCAACATTTTTTGCCACCAATCATGATAACTAATTTCGCGAAATAGAATAAAATACCCGGTTAACGTAAGTACCATAAAAACATATACGAAAAAACTGGATTGAATTAGTAGTTGCCAGAAAGTACTCTGCGGTCGATTTGTTATAAAATGGATAATCCATATATACAAAATAATAACTGTAAAAAAGAAGAGCAGCAGGCGTGTGGTGCCGGTATGACTGTATTCTTTCTCATAATATTCTGTGAGAAAAAAAAAGGTGAGAAGTAGTACAGGAAGCGTAATCAAAAATTTCTTGAGTTTTATATACATGCTTAATGAAGACTATAAAAAATGAAATTTATTTTAGATACAAACTAAATGAAATTACGATGACTTTAGCCTGAGCATTGAGAAAATGACAATTTATACTCTTACTACAAGAATCAACGTGTGTATCGCACCTTACCCTCTACAATAGTTGAAATTACTTTTGTACTACGTATTTCGTCTTCTTTACAAGTTATCAGATTATTACTTAATACAATTATATCGGCATACTTGCCTATTTCCAAGCTTCCTTTTTCTTTCTCTTCGAAAGCTGCAAATGCATTTGCCATTGTATAAGAATAAAGAGCTTCTTCCCTGGTCATACATTGTGCCGGATAAAATGCATCCCCATTCTTTGTTTTACGAGTAACGGCTGCGTAATAACAATTAAAAGGGTCAACATCTTCCACGGGTACATCTGTTCCATTCGTGACCACAACTCCTGCATTTAAAAATGCTTTCCACATATAAGCTCCTTCCGACGCCCGTTTGTCGCCTAATCTTTTTGGAACAAAAGGCGCATCACTCGTACAATGCACCGATTGCATCGAAGCGATTACATTCCACTCTTTAAACCTTGGAATCTCCGCTGGATTTACATGTTGTGCATGTTCAACACGCCAACGATGATCCTTGTTTTTATCGTTTTTTATCTGTTCTGCAAATAAATTAATGGTTTCCCGATTGGCACGATCCCCTATTGCATGCACGCACAATTGCAAATTATTTGCCCAACAAAATTCTGCTATCGCTCTTAATGAATCAATGGAAAAAGTATTCTGACCAAGCCAACCAGCCCTATCGGTATAGGGTTCCAAAAGCCATGCGCCATATGAACCTAAAGCACCATCCAATGAAACCTTTACTGATTTAACAGTCAAATAACCCCCACCCTCATTCGTAATACGAAAAATATTCTTGCTTTTTTGTAAACTTGCATAACCTTCGCGCACCATTGCCCAATGCCTGATCTTAAATTTATTTTGTTGAGCAAGTTCTTTCATCCATTGTACCTGTTGAAACGAAGAACCAGCATCTTGAAAACTGGTTACTCCTTTTTTTAAACAATCCTCTTCCGCCAATCGAATGCTTTCGATCCATTGGGCTTTACGGCTTGCTTCAGATTGCAACTCTATCCAGTTGCCATAAGCATTACCCGCTATTTGTTGCGCCGTTTCTTCCAGCACACCTACAATTGTTCCGCTTTTATCTTTTACAATATCGCCTCCTTTGGGATTTGGAGTTGATGGTGTAATACCCGCCAGTTCCATTGCTTTTGCATTTACATAAACGCTATGCCCACTTGCATGCACCAGTATTACCGGGTTATTGGGAGAAATTTTATCAAGTTCCTGATGATAAGGATAACCCAGGTAATTTTTCACCGGGGCTCTATCCCATTTTTCCTGGTGCCAACCTCGCCCAACAATCCAATCTCCTGGTTTTGCCTTATTGGTTGCGGCTGCTACCATCGTTACAATTTCATCCCAATTTTTTGCTTGCATTAAGTTCAAACTCATAAGAGAAGAACCTAATCCATGAATATGCCCGTGCCCTTCAATAAAACCAGGCATTACAAATTGTCCTTTGCAATCGATCAACGCTGTTTTTTCAGAAGTATATTTTTTTGCATCCGCATTGCTACCTACGAAAATTATCTTGCCATCTTTAATAGCAACTGCTTCAGCACTTGGTTGATTCTTATTAACAGTATATACCTGTGCGTTATTCAATACAAGATCGGCCACAATTTCAGGGGAAGAACTATTCCCACATCCTGAAATTAAGAGTACAGAAAAAAAGAGGTATAAAAACAAATTATTATTTCTCATATTCTATAATTGTATTTCTAAAACTAATGAAAATTGTCTGGCGAACCGAAAGGTTTATTAACAGGAGTGGTTTTTTGAAAACAAAACTTTTTTTACTATTCAAGAATAAACTGAATGAAACTCAACGTCTCTCTAATAAATTGTGAATGAAATGAATTTTATCGCTGAAAGTTTAGTCTCTAAATAAACTCACACAACCATTTTGGCTGCGGTAATCTATTCTAGTGTTAAGTTAAATCTATTCTGACCTAATAATTTTTATTACCGAGAGCTATAGAGTTTTTTCACAAATCACGATGTCCTTTCTTCGTGAATTTTAGGGGCATATTTTCTTCGAACTCTTAGAACCTGTCTAAAATTCATATTTCTAATAATATAAGCCGCAGATTCGCAGATTAAAAAACCTAAACTAGGATAACTTTTCCGTACTACATCTGCGAATCTACGGCTATACAAAAAAATATAAACTCATTTTTAGACAGCCTCTTAGTATTAAAAGATAATTGCCACGAAAGCACGAAGTTATTTTACAAAGCACTTCTACCTTTTTTGTGTGAATGAATATATGTCAACTTACACTTACCAGAACACTAGTTTCTGGAATCTGATAAATTATTTATAAGCTCATTATATGAATTGATTGATAATATTTTCCAACCACTCTTGTTTTCCACTGGTTTGTGTTGGTTCGCCATTCGCAATAGCAATTGTTCTTAGATCTTCAAAGTTAAGACTACCTTTTTCAAACTCATTCCCATTACCGGTATCAAACGATGCGTAGCGATCTTTTCTAAATTTCTTATAAGAAGATTTTTGCAAGATATTATCTGCGATCACCAGCGAACGGGCAAACGCATCCATGCCACCAATATGTGCATGAAAAATATCTTCAAGATCTGTAGAATTTCTTCTTGTTTTTGCGTCAAAATTTACGCCGCCGCCGGCAAAGCCTCCCGCTTCTAAAATTATCAACAAACTTTCAGTAAGTTCATTTAACCCCATTGGAAACTGATCGGTATCCCATCCGTTCTGAGCATCCCCCCTATTTGCGTCAATACTACCCAGCATACCCGCATCGGCTGCAACCTGCAATTCATGTTGGAAAGTATGTCCTGCGAGCGTTGCATGATTTACTTCCACATTTATTTTAAAATCTTTATCAAGTCCATATTGCTTTAAAAAACCTATCACTGTTGCGCAGTCGTAATCGTATTGGTGTTTGGTAGGTTCGCAGGGTTTTGGTTCTATAAAAAATACTCCTTTAAATCCTTGCTTGCGGGCATAGTCTTTGGCCATATTCAAAAAACGTCCAAGATGATCTACTTCACGTTTCATATTTGTATTCAGTAAACTCATATATCCTTCCCTACCACCCCAGAATACATAATTTTCGCCACCCAATGCAATGGTTGCATCAATTGCATTTTTTACCTGTGTACCTGCTCGTGCCAGCACATTAAAATCCGGATTAGTTGATGCGCCATTCATGTAACGGGGGTGAGAGAAAACATTTGCAGTACCCCATAACAATTTAACACCACTGGCCGATTGCTTTTGTTTTGCATAATCAACAATGGTTTGCAATCGTTTTTCGTACTCAGCAATCGAATTTCCTTCATCAACTAAATCGATATCATGAAAACAATAATAAGGAACGCCCAATTTTGAAATAAATTCAAAAGCTGCATCCATCTTATCTTTTGCCTTTCCAACAGCATCTACCTGAACATCCCAGGGGAACGATTTAGTACCCGGACCAAAAGGATCTCCACCAGTATTACAGAAGGTATGCCAATAACAAACCGCATAACGAAGATGGTCTTTCATAGACTTACCAGCTATCATTCGATTTTCATCATACCACTTAAAAGAAAATGGATTATCGCTTTGGGGTCCTTCAAATTTAATCTTTCCGATGCCGGGAAAATATTCTTTCGCACCTAATGTTATGCTCATACAAAAAAATTTATACTTTATGGCTGTAAGATAATATTGAAAAAATTAAACACCCAATTTCCATGTATTGTAAAGGTCAATATATTGATTTTTTAATTCAGGATTTGGCACTATTGTTTTAATTACCTCCATCCCTTTGAAGCACTCCGCGAAATTAGCATAAACTTTTGCTCCAACACCGGCCCCGCGTGCTGCTCCAACGGAACCATCGGTATTGTGGAGTTCAACGGTACATCCCGTAGTGTTTGAAAAACTTTCCGCAAATACGTTACTTAAAAACATATTGGCATTCCCGGCACGAACAGTTTTCAATTCCATATTCATTTCTCTCATAATCTCCAAACCATAATTCATTGCAAAAACAATTCCTTCCTGAGCAGCCCTTGCTACATGGCCACGATGATGTCTATTAAATTGTAACCCGTTCATAGAAGCGCCCCGCTCTTTATTTTGCAAAACACGCTCAACACCATTACCAAAAGGATACAGTTGAAGTCCATCAGATCCAATAGCAACAGTCGCAGCTTCCCGGTTAATTTGCTCATAAGATATTCCGTTAAAAAAGTTTTTCTTTAGCCAACTATTTAAAATACCCGTGCCATTAATACATAATAAAACTCCAATTCGTTTGCTTGCCTTTGTATAGTTAACGTGAGCAAAACTATTTACTCTGGATAAAGGATCATAGTTTACTTTATCAGTAACTCCATAAACTACTCCGGAAGTACCCGCGGTAGCTGCTACTTCACCGGGTTGAAGTACGTTTAAAGAAAGTGCGTTATTCGGTTGATCGCCTGCTTTATAAGTAACAGGTATTCCTTCTTTAAGCATTAAGAATTCGGCCACTTCTTTTTTTATTCGCCCGTGTTCTGTAAATACATCCTTAATAATTGGAATAAGAGATTCTTCAAAGCCAAAAGCACTTAATATATTTTTTGAAAGCTCCTCATTTTTAAAATCCCAAAAAATACCTTCGCTTAAAGCAGTAATGCTGGTAGATATTTCACCTGTCAGCTTCATCGAAATAAAATCGCCGGGCAACATTATTTTATCAATACGTTCATAGATTGCTGGTTCATTTTCTTTTACCCATGCCAATTTTGAAGCCGTAAAATTTCCGGGAGAATTTAATAAATGAGTTAATGATTCCTTTTCTCCGATTTGTTTAAATGCCTTTTCTCCATAAGCAATTGCACGACTATCACACCAAATAATACTGTTTCTTAAAACCTGCTGTTGTTTGTCTACGCAAACCAAACCATGCATTTGATAAGCAATACCAATGGCACCAATATCTTTTGGATTGTATTTTTTTGTTTGATGAGCCAGGTGAATTGCTTTTTGAGTGTGCTCCCACCATTTATCGGGTGATTGCTCTGCCCAGCCGGGTTTTATAGATATTATTTCTGCTTCAGTTTCCGGGTAATGAGCAGAAGCAATACAGATTTGTGTTATGGCATCAATAATAGAAACCTTAACGGAAGAAGTTCCAATGTCGATTCCTAATAATAACATAGCTAAACTTCTTTTATTAATTGAATAAAGATTTTACGTTTCGATTTTTAAAAAACAAAGGTATCGGATTAATAAGGCTCCTGATTCATCGGACACTTAAAAATATAGATACTCGTTAAAAATAACATCCTTAGCTCAAATAAGATAAGTAGCCCTTACTATCATTCATTGCTTTTATGAAATCGCTGAAATGTTCATTAAAAATATTACCCATTCTTGTGTTTGCGTTTTGTAAAAACAGTTTTATCAAGTGGCGATTGAGGAGTAGTGCCGTAAAATTGATTAATTAGGTAACAGGCACCATCAAGTCTTTCCTTCATTGATTTGTTTTTCCAATAACCATAATGATTATTCGCCTCCTGAACAGTCATTGCCTGGAAAGTAGTTTTATCAAGCTGGAATTTTTTTGAAGAATCTTCCATAGTATAAAATTAATTAAAAGAAATCATATACGGGCTGATTAATCTCATCTGTAATCACTGGTATAGCTTACTGTTAGCATGTCTCACTCAGTTAAAATTAGTACACTCTTCGTATTTTGTTCATCTTACAAATAAGGTCAAAGTTACTCCGATTAACAATTTTATATTCAGGTGTCGTCTGGCAAAAGTGAGACGGGCCTGCGCCAGCACCCGAGACCTTGACGGTTTTTTAAAAGATAACCTTACAATTCTTCGGTAAAAGCTTTATGATATTTTCAATTTCAGAATGTTGTATAGGGTTCCCTCTCAAATTAAGGAAAGTCAAATTTTTCAAACCCCCGATTTCTTTCGGCAAACCGGTTAGTTGATTATTAGAAAGGCTTAAAATCCTCAATTTTTCTAACCCCAGAATTTCTTTTGGTAAACGTCTCAAATGATTATCATCCAAATCAAGGGTTGCTAATTTTTTTAGGTTCCCGATTGCGGCTGGCAAATTGCTTAATGAATCATTTTCCAAAGTAAGGTAAATCAATTCTTTTAGCTTCCAGATTTCTGGTGGTACAACGACTAATGGGTTTTTACTCAATTCAAGACTCCTTAATTTATGCAGTTTCACAATTTCTTTCGGCAAACTTCGTAAACGATTATCATCTAAACCAAGTGTTGTCAAATTTTTTAAATTTCCGATTTCTTTCGGCATACTGTCTAATTGGTTAAATTTTAAGTATAACGATTCTAAGCTACCAAGCAATTTTATTGTTGAGGGAACAGTTTTGAATTTATTCAAATTCAAATTTAGATAACGTAAATTTTTCAGTTTTCCAATTGAGTCTGTTATTGTTTCAAATTTATTTACTGATAAATCTAATTTCTGCAAATTATGTAAACTCCCGATTTCAATTGGTAAACTGTCCAATTGATTACGACTTAAAAAAAGGTTTATCAATTTATCCAATTCCCCGATTTCAGCGGGTAACCTGCTTAAAGAATCATTCCCCAAAATAAGGTACATTAGATCTTTTAGCTTCCAGATTTCTGATGGCAAGCAGTATAATGGATTTTTGCTCAATTCAAGACTTCTCAATTTATTCAGGTTCACAATTTCTTTAGGTAAGCTTCTTAAATGATTATCGTCCAAACCAAGTGTCGTCAAATTATTCAGGTTTCCGATTTCCTTTGGCAGACTGTCTAATTGGTTAAATTTTAAGTATAACGATTCTAAACTTGTAAGTAATTGTATTGCAGGGGGAACAGTTTTGAATTTGTTTGTATTCAAATTCAGGTAACGTAAATGTTTAAGTTTTCCAATTGAGTCTGTTATTATTTCAAATTTATTTATTGCCAAATTCAATATTTGTAATTTGTTTAGTTCCCCGATTTCAATTGGTAAACAGTCTAATTTATTACCACTTAAATCCAGGGTTGTCAATTTATTCAGCTTTCCGATTCGGGCGGGCAAACAGGTTAAGGAATCATTATTTAAAGTAAGGGTTGTCAAATTCTCTAACTCCATGATTTCAGGTGGTACACTAACTAATTTATTTCCATTAAAACCAAGTGTTGTCAATTTTTTTAGACTCCCAAATGACTGCGGTAAACTTCTTAAATTATTTTTACTCAAGCCAAGGTTTGTCAAATTCTCAAGTTCTCCAATTGAATCAGGTAAGCTGTCCAATTTATTATCGTATAAACTAAGTGCAATCAACTTCTTCAGTTTCCCTATTGAATTCGGTAAGCTGATTAAAGAATTACTTTGTAAAGAGAGGACTGTCAAACTTTCTAACTGCCCGATTTCTGGTGGGAGACTATCCAATTTATTAAGATCTAAATCCAGTGATTTCAATTTTATCAGTTTCCCAATTGAATGGGGTAAACTTTTCAAACCATTTTTTCGTAAACCAAGTGTTGTCAAATTATCGAGATCTCCTGTAGAATCGGGCAAGCTGGTCAAGTTATTTTCAAATAAATATAGGGCCTCCAGATTATTCAATTGCCGGATTCCTTCTGGCAGCGAGTCTAATTTATTGTAACTTAAATCCAGAATTTTTAAATTGTTCAGTTCTCCGATGGAGTCCGGTAATTTTTTCAAGCTGTCTCTAAGCAAATACAAGAATTGTAAATTGTTTATATTAAACAATTCAACAGGAAAGCTGGAAATTTTATTGTCAGAGAGATTTACGGCCCTGGTGTTACTGTCAATATCATCCAATTTATATTCAACTTGGTACTTATTTCCAGAAGTATCTAGCAGGTAGTCTTTATTTACGTTATGTACTTTTGCAAATCCTAAAATATCAAACGGTTCTGCCTTATCCCAATTGTTTAGCTTATCAACAGCATTACCGTCTTTGTCAATAAAGTAGTATTTATTATTTTTAAAAGCTAAAGCAAATCTTTCTTCATAAAAATAAAAGGCCTTGATAATATTTGTTTTCTGGTCTCTTGCTTCAATCGCGATCTTTCTTAATAAATCAATCTTATTAAAGACGACATTTACACTATCATTTACTTCCTTTTTCTTGTTCGGGTCAAATGCTTCTGCTGAAAAATATTTATTAATTGCTTTTACGTAGTCACCTTTTATATAATAATAATATCCCGAATCTATCGCCTGCTCATAATTTCTTTGACCTTCTGCAGTAAAAGAAAAGATTAAACATAAGAGAGCAAGTAAATACTGTTTCATTTGCAATATTTTTTACCTTTTTTATTTATATCTTTGATTATATTGTTCCATTCGGTATGTGAATGTTTGCCTTCTAAATGCCGGTGCTGCCTTATCAATGAATGCATTTCGGCAACTATTGCTTCGGGGCAGCTCTCTGCATTTAAAATAATATATGCCCTGCTTTTCAAACTTGTGAATTCCAGTTCTTGTCTGGTAGTTTGTTCATTTATAAATTTCTTCAGATTGGAGACAGCTATCCTTTTTTGTACAAGTGCATCGTCTTTAGCACTGTCGGCAATATCTCTGGTACTATCGGCAATCAATTTTTGTCTTTGTAAGTCAGCTTTTGCGCTATCTGCTATGGATTTTTGTATCACGGCCGCATCTTTAGCTTCATTGGCTAAGTTTGTAGCTTTATTGGCAGAAACAAAAAAAACAACTGCAGTAAAAAAGGCAATTAATGCTAACCCCAATAGACTATACACAATTTTTAACCGCTTCCGTGTTTTTGTCAGTTCCACTTCACGTTCTTGTTTCGCTGCGTTTTCTTTTTCTTTTACTTTTAGTTCTAGTAAATCATCATTTAACGGTGGGATTAACCGGTCATGAATTAATTGATAATAAGTTTCTATTCCTGTCGGGATTTTTCGGAGTAAGCCATCCCTTACCAGCAAATCAATAATACTTCCATCCGTTTTATCGTTATCTATAATCAGCAGTTTTTCCAGAACAAGATTTCTGCTGTTACCTATAACAAGATTTTCAATAATTGCGCTTCGTTTTTTTTCAAAGTCAGTATCGTTTAGTTTTAATTCCTTTTGTATCCGGCTCCAGCTTTCCAGGTAAAAATCGCGAATGATATCCCCCACCAGGGGTATATCTTTTTCTTCAATGAGTCTTGTATTTACGGAAACCTTTCTTTCAATATTACTGCATACAATCTGCAACTGAATGGGGTCGTAGAGCCCATTTGCATCAACCATGTTAATAAGCAGGTTCTTTATTGCCTGTTCATCGAAGCTGAAACTTTCGTACAGAAAATTTCCTTCTCTCTGTGCCGGCTCTGCGATTGCACTTTTAGCACCCTTTTCATTAAGGGGTAATAAGAAAAAATCATTTTTTAAAATATCAGGAAAATAATCAGCTAGTAAACTCATGGTACCCAACTTATCCTCCCGCACCACAAAGAGTATTCGCACATTCAGTGGTTGCTCAATGAATTTAATGTTTTCGTTGTACATTCTTCTATCTTCATCTAACATTCCTTTTGAATTGAACAATTCGGCCGTCCTATTATCATAATGTTCATATATCTCTTCGGGCATAGAAGACACAAAAAGCTCTGATAATTTTTTAGTAAACACTAATGCGGCTTTGTTACTATAACCTTGCAATTCTTCAAACTGATCAAGTATTAACAGGAGCGTATAATCGTTTCTTTCAAAGAGTTTAGCCGTATACCAGAAACTAATCTCTTCTTCGGTAATGAAAGGGAGTTCTTTGGCTTTGAACTTAGTGTAATCATTAATGCCTTTCATTATTTGACGCACAAGAATATCTCCGTCACCTTTTTTACTACTATCTTCGTCAATTGATATCTTACTGATAGAATCAAGACGGATAGTAACAGGCAAATATTGTGGTTTATGCTGCGTTAGCAAATACGGATTTTGCTTTTCTAATAATGGTATCAGTCCGGCCTGCACCAGCGAACTTTTTCCAGATCCTGATTCGCCATGTAATACCACAGTGTTATTGAGCATAATCCGGTTAAATAATTTTTTCGCATCATCGGCCCTGCCACAAAAAATATCTTCATCATCTTTAGTAAAAAAATTAATTCCGGGATAGCGGTATTTTTTTTCTTGCCCCATTATTAATTATTTTTTAATTTTTTCGATGATGCTAGTTATAAGTAATTCAAATTCTTTTTTCCGATTATCAATTATTTCAATTTTTCCATCAACAACAGAAAAATCATTTGTGCCAACGCGGAAGCTTATTTCATCTTTTAATACGTTAATAAACCGTGGCAAAAAACGATAAATCTCAACTGCATAATCGTAATTGTCATTATCAAGTTTTTTTTCAATATTTTCCAGTATAGATTGACACTTCTCCTTCCAGTAATCACGATACAGAATTTCATTTTCAAGGTTTACATCTTCCCACATTACCGTCAAAATTCTTTGGTCATCATCACGATATTTATCCATACGTAATGCTTCTGTCATGCAATAACGGGATTTAAGATACTTATCACTTATAACCCGAATTAAAATTTTGCCTTTGCCTATTCTTGTCATGAAGGAGTCAATACTATCTCCAAACTTAAGGTCTTTATGATCCCTATAAAACCGGAGTGATTTTACGTCTGAAAGCTCTGAATAATTCTGTGCCCAATCAACAAAAGTTTCTCGGCTGACCCGATCGGCGACATCTTTGTCTTTCCAGGCATAAGACACAAAAAGGCTGAATGCCCCAAAGCTCTGAATATTCCGAAGCGCCTTTGGGCTGTTATTACATTCATTAATCAGCCTTCCGACGGCCTGCATAGGGTTGTCATTAGTGAAGTCAATTTCAAAATTCTTACGTGCGATAACACTTACAGAGTCTGTATCATTGGAATAGGAAGCACTCAGATTAATTTTGGGGCTGTTAATGTCTTTCAGCTTTAATTTATGACATATCAATTGGTAATGCCATGATTCAAATTTCATCCCCAATAATAAAAATCCGCTGGCCTGTTTCAGAAAGGTTTCAATGTTTTCAGGTAATGAATTGTCGGGAAGGAGGTATTGAATCGTTTCATAAAGCTTGCTATGATTCAAGATAAGGCTTGTGTCGGTGTCAATAGATCCAAATATGTTGAAAATAACGGGCATTTCTTTAGATGGATATTGAAGGTCTTTAAATTTCGGCGCTGAATCCCTGGAAAAATAAGCTTGTGAAAATCTTATATCCATAGCTTCATATATTCTATTCAACGAAAGATCGGGACATACATTGATGATAAGCGGAAAACGAATTCTTGCAATCATTTCAAGAAGCCCAGTATCTCCAGAAGCTTTATAAAATTCTTTAACCAGTCTGCGAGTGTTTTTTAATGCCCCTTCATCATTGAAAGCAAATAAGTTTTCATTTTCAAAATAGGTAAAGATGCCATTATTTTTATCGGATGAAATTTCCCGGAAATACGATTTATAACTAACTCCTTCCTTACTAACGGATAAATCGGGACCCAGAATAAGTACACATTTACTTTCTCTGCTCTGTATGTATTCTGCAATTTCCTGGTAATCTGTTGTTATGTTATCTGACATACTAAACGGTTAAATGGTTTGACTAAACCCCTATTGCTTTTATAAGAATCTTTGAAGTAATAAAATTTGTATTTTTTTAGGGACGAACAATTATTAGTCAGCGGCAGATACCAGCTTGCGTCTTTTGTCAAATAGATCACTTAGCGTTTAAGTCTGTCCTGAAGGCGCAACATTATCAACTGTGTATATCTGTTAAAGATAAAGCGCTACGGGAGCACAAGTGCCGTTTAAAAAAGGCCTTTTCCAAGACTGCCGAAATAATATATATAGTAAGTTAAGAATTTTATCCATTTAAACTTCATTAATAGTGGATATCACCTATACTCTACCAATTAGTTTATCTCTTATCCATCGTCAGGTTTTTAACCGGAATCTACGTAGAAATCTAATTACTATTATCCTGCAGTCTGCACTCAGAATTCTTTTGTTTATAGCTGCCCATGGGCATTATGTTGAGAAGAGAGGTCACAACCGACCAGGCTCACGCTTAAGTCATTTTCGGCTTTCAACACATGGATGAGCCTCGAATCATTTTTATTTTTTCATGATTTTCAGTTAATCGTTCATATATGGAGGAGCCTTCAACATATATTCCCGGAAGCATGTATCTTTTTTCAAAAGAAACTTTGTTAAGATCTATGAAATCTCAGACTTTCATGTCAAAAACTTTTTAGTACTATTCGATGAAATTTTATAACCCGAGTGAAGCAAAGGATTAGAATTCGGACTTATAATTTTCAAAAGCGTCCAAAATGATTTGTACGGTTAGTTTATTATCCAAATTATCAGAAAAATAACGATGGAAGCTGGCAACTTGCAAACCAGTCCTATCTTTATCCAAAAGAATTTATATGTACGAACATAAAAAAAAACCACTCGCCAGCCCGAAGGTTTATTATACTCGTATTTTAAAGAATATAGTTATTGCCATCGGAATCTTGCTAATTTCTCTTGGTATCGGTATACTGGGATATAATTATTTTGCGGGCCTGCGATGGATAGATTCATTACATAATGCTGCAATGATTCTAAGCGGTATGGGACCGGTTTTTGAACATCCTAACGAGATTAGCAACGAAGGAAAAATTTTTTCGTCGATCTATGCCCTATTCAGCGGAGTAGTTTTTATTACTAATATTGGTTTTATAATGGCTCCTGCTGTTCATCGGTTCTTTCATAAATTACATCTTGAAGACAACTAATATTGAACAACCCCGATTTTTATACGCAACAAATCAAAAGTTTTGCCCGAAACCTTGGGTTTAGTTATTGTGGCATTGCGAAAGCACAGCGATTAGATGATGATGCAAAACGATTAGAAAAATGGTTAAGCAAGGGCATGCATGGAACCATGCATTATATGGAGAACCATTTCGAAATGCGTGTTGATCCAACCAAACTGGTACCGGGCGCAA
Source organism: Chitinophagaceae bacterium (assembly GCA_031378605.1). GTDB lineage: Bacteria > Bacteroidota > Bacteroidia > Chitinophagales > Chitinophagaceae > Endoryza. The sequence continues at coordinate 18,254 of JANNEK010000122.1, forward strand.
AGTCGGTTATCACTTTATTATTAAATTATTTCCCTGAAAAAGAACAAGCGGTCGATTCACCTAAAGTTGCCCGCTACGCTTTTGGCAAAGATTACCATGATGTGATAAAAAATAAACTAAACGCCTTATTGCTTTTGATTAAAGAACATATTGGTGAAGTACAGGGAAGAGGGTTTGTTGATTCAGCCCCTGTACTGGAAAGAACCTGGGCTCAGCGTAGTGGATTAGGCTGGGTAGGGAAAAATGGAAACCTTATTAATAAACAACATGGCTCCTATTTTTTTATTGCAACCCTAATAACAGATCTGGAATTACATTACGACGATCCTTTTGCCAAAGATTTTTGTGGTACCTGTACCAAATGTATAGACGCTTGCCCTACCGATGCCATTCTTCCCAATAAAGTGGTGGATGGCAGTAAATGTATTTCTTATTTTACCATAGAATTAAAAGAACTGTTGATTCCGGATAAATTGAAGGGCAGTTTTGATAATTGGATGTTTGGTTGTGATACCTGCCAGGAAGTATGCCCCTGGAATAGATTTGCTGAACCTAATAATGAACAGGCATTTGAACCACTGCCTGCTATTTTGAATTTTAATAATAAGCAATGGGAAGAACTAACGGAGGAAAATTTCAAAATTATATTCAGGAACTCTGCATTAAAGCGATCGAAATTTGAAGGGATTAAAAGGAACCTGAAATTCTTAGAAATTTACCCGGAGTAGGCCCAAGGAAAGTTCAAAAGAAAAACTAATGTACATAAAAATCTTTCACTCAGTTTCGCTTATATATTGACTTTAGTCACTTGTTATTAGCTTCGGTGAATTGCCATTGGCTTCAGCCAATGGTTTTAAAATTGTAATCCCATCCTTATTGAAAGTCGGTTAAGTTTCGAGTCATAATATTCAACAATGTTTGGACAAGGAGGCGTTAAACAAAAAGTAGTTATCTCCCTTTTTTCTTTCAAGCGTTTAAAGCTGTAACCAATTCCAAACAAAAAAGCTTCTTTTTTCTGGCGGAAATAGGCTTTGTATCCAATACCACTTCCGCCAAAAAATCCAGGCGTAAATTTTGAATTATAAAATTCGCCCTGAGACAGGCCTTTGGTCCATTCAAAATTGGTTCCTGCATCCAGCGATACGAACCAGGTATTTTTATCTTTCTTAAAATCTTTATTAAATGAAAGAAATAAAGGAACAGTGCGTGTGAAATACCAATCCAACCCCGTACCCAATCCAACAAACCAGGTATTATGCTGTATGCCATTGATGGTAGTAAACCCGAAGGCTGAACCTTTACTGCCTTCCAGTAAGCCAATATAATTCTGCGAATGGAATTGAAATTTGTTTTGACCCTGAGCTGATATAAATTGCAAGCCAACAAAAAGTACTAACAATACTCTTTTCATAGATTAGTTTAACGGTTTACGGAAATAGTACTTACTAAATGAATATTATTAATATCGCTATAATCATATTGGCTCAATCCAGTTTTCGAAACGAGTATTAATTTCTTATTCCACGCAATCACGTCGTAGGTTTCCATTCCGGTTAGATGCTTCAAAAGTTTTAGATTATTCACGTTTGACGCATCGTATACTTTCAATCCATCTTTACCATCACAAATAAATAAGATATTTCCATCTTTTGATAAGCCATGAGGGTTGGTTAAATTATAGGATTTTACGAGTGACGGTGCGTTAAGATTGTTTATATCAACAATATCCAATTGATTTGAAAAACCCTGGCAGGTATTGCCTGATCGTAAGGTAACAAAAGCATAGTTATCATCAGCTATTACGGGATCACATGAACGCAAATGTTCAAATATTCCATTTCGCTCTGGGGCAGCAGGGTTATTAATATCGTAGATATACATTCCTGTTGCAGATCCGATAAATAATTTTTCTTTAAAGGGGAAAATGGTTTCGATGGTCCAACCCACATTATCCGACTGAACAAGGGAAAGATCCGGCGCATTGGATATTTTTATCGTTTCCAGAGAAGTATTATTTACGGCATATAAATAATCATTGACGATTGCAAAACGTGCCATGGATCCAGCTATACCCGGCACAGAAGATGAACTTTTCGAACCATCAGCAAAACTATTGGCTGAAGCGAACAAACATCTGTTACAATTTAGCCAGCCATAATTTCCTGAGTTTTGAGAAATATCAATGGTGGTATCTTTTTTGATCCAATTTACAATTATTCTTGTTGTATCCAGGTCAATCCAATTCTCATACTTTCGTTGAGGGAAAACATCAGGAAGCAATTTGGACATTTTTGCATTTAACGGATTACTTATATCAATAGATAATAAATCGGTATAAAAATCCGCATAAAGAATATTCCCCTTTACCGCAATGTCCAAATTACCTGGAATATTTATAAATGCAACATTAACTGGTTTAGATGGATTGGCATTATCAATAATATGTACGCCTTTATTAATTTCATTCAGAAAAATATATTTTCCGTATAAATAGATTTTCCCTGGAGTACTTACATTAACAGGCACATTACTTTTGATATTCGACAATACTTTTTCTTTGGTTTCATAAACCGGTGTAAGTATGGTATAGGTTTTGGTAAGTTTATCTTTTAAACAAGATGGTGCAAAAAACACAATACACATTAAAAGTGTAACTATTTTTAATACGGTTGAATGTTTTCTCATAATAATTTCATTTTAAAGTTGACAGTCCCTTTTATATTTTCGTTGCGTAACCTGATTTTTATTTTTTCAAATACCATTTTAATAAAATACTTCCACTCAGCAAATGCCTGTTATCTCCGTTATTTGATTTAAGGAGTTTGCTAAGTTTGTAATTAAATTGCGGACCAATTTCCAATGGATAGTTAGTTTTCGAAAACAATTGAAGTGAAAAACCAGTACTGAATCCAACCTGAGTTCGTTTGAAAAGGGTATTATCTTTATAATAAACACCTGAGCTTCCATCGTAATGCAGGGCATTGGTTGAAAACAGGTAACCTATGGATAAACCGTTATTCCAATAGATAGGAAGACGATTGGCTTTTGAAAGTTTCAACTGAAGTGAAATGGGAAGTTCGAGCAAATGGTATTTGCTTTTATAAATATTCACCTCACCACTTCGATAAAAATCAAGAACACGCAGATTAGAACTGAAATTATTTATAATATAGAATAAGCTATCAACCCTACTACCAATTTCGTTGTTCGTACTAAAATAGTTGTAGTTAATACCTGCTGAAACCTGCACTTTTTCGGAACGTTTATGTTGAATAAAAAATCCGGTACTCCAGTTAACTCCCGAATTAAGAGCCGAAGGTTTTAAATTAAATACTGAACCAGGTAATTGACTGCCGTTATTGTTTGCAGACGCATCCAATACCAGGGATTTTTCAAATGCATTTAATATTCCGCCCTGGGCAATTCGGCCAACGCCAATAGTAGCTGTAATACCCCATTGCCATTTATTGTTTATAGTAGGTTTCTTTTTTTGAGCAACTTCAATTTGATTGCTATTTATTACTGGAGGAGTAATAGCTATTGCATTCTTAACGGTATCACTACCCGAACTTACCACAACCTCAGTCGTTGATTTATCAGCTATTAAAGTTGTTTTTAGTTCTAGTGATGGCAAGCGTGCATCTTTCTCTGCAGGTTGTGCAATAGCATCAACAGGTGCGGGAATTAACGTATTGTTTAAGCTACCCTTTTCCACTTTAGGTACTAGCCGTTTATTTTTGGCAAAAACTGTAGATTCTTTTTGTGAAAAAGATTTACTAACAAAGATTCTTTCCTTCGCGTTAACGTTGAATTGAGAAATAGATTTGTTCAAAGTCTTTTTCGTATCACTTACTGAATATGCAAAATCAGTATCTTTTTTTATACTATTTTTTTTAATAGCAAGAACTGGTTGATCTTTTGTTCCGACTTTCTGAATAGTTTTCTGTGTTGATTCCTCATTATTTAATTTTTTTCGGGTTTTTTCGATAGAAGAAGGATCAGGCGAATTGTTTTTTAAATCGTTTGTGTGTTCTTTATCTGTGATGGCAATAGAAGCTGTATCCGTTGGCAGCGCTAACCAATAACCTGCTGCACCTATTAATAAAATTAATGGTATGATCAAAAGAAACCGACGTTTTCTCCTCTCTTTTCGCAATTCTTTTTCCAATCGATTCCATACAAACTCGGAAGGACTTACATTAAGATCCTCCATTTGCTTGTGAATATTATTTTCAAATTCATGGCCTTGCATAGGCTTCACTTTTTTTTCGTTCAGAATAATGTACGTTTATCCAATTAATTAAGAGGCTACGGGCACGTGAGTATTGGCTTCTCGAAGTACCTTCATTAATCCCAAGCATTTTTCCAATTTCAACATGACTATACCCCTCAACCGCAAAAAGATTAAAAATAGTTTGGTATCCAGTAGGCAATTGCCTTATTAATTCTGCCAGTTCTTTAGCATTCATATGGTACTCGGGGTTATCATCGGTAACAGGATGGAGAGATGAATCCGTAAAAGACAATTCCGATTGATAACGGCTATTTTTCTTTAGGTAATTGATTGCGGTATTAACCATAATCCGCCGAATCCAACCGCCTAGCTCACCCTCAAATTTAAATTGATGCAAATTTTTGAATACTTTAATAAAGCCATCCTGCAAAACATCTTCAGCGTCGTTGATTGATTTGGTATATCGAAAGCAAACTCCCAGCATGTTCTCTGCATACAATTCATAAAGAGCCCGCTGAGCTGCAGGCTTACCTTTTAAACACTCTTTTACCAGTAGATGTGAATCCATTCCTTGTATTCAATATTCATGACAATCATAAATTAGGGATCGTTGCACAAGT
>JANNEK010000142.1:0-8766 GCA_031378605.1 Chitinophagaceae bacterium
AAGGAGATACTATACAAATCACCGCAGCAAATATTAATACCAAGGTATTAAGGGAAGGTACTCACCGTTATCTCGTATATGCCAAAATGAAAAAAGACTGCATCCGCACACTAACTCAATTTTGGACAAGAACAATTAAGCGTACTGATTACAACGGGGCTCCTGCAATTGAAATTACACAAGAGTGGGAAGATAAAGACAGCATTATGCACATTGTACAATCCATCTCTGATGCAAAAACAATGCAACCACTATATCATAAAACTTGGTGGAAAGTACAAACAGCAAGAAACTCAACAGTTAAAACAGTAAGTGAAACTACTGTTGATTTTTTAAATAAAACAGTTAACTACAATGGCAACCAATTAAGTGATGCTGATACCGCCAAACAGGCAAAGGCTTTATGGGCCGGGTATAAATCATCAATAGATAAATACTACTTAAACTGGCATCTTGATTTAGAAACTTTTCCGTTACTGCCCTATAAGAACGGTGCAACATTTGTAATTCATTTTTACGACCCAGGTACAGCTTCCAATTTTCAGAAAGTTGCTTACACAGTAACCGGCTCTGCCGAACTGATTGGTTATAATGACCAAAAAATTGACTGCGGGTTATTGGTGCATGAAAGCAAGGGGAACAAAGAAGTTTTTTGGGTAAGCAAAAAAACAAAAGAAGTTTTAAAATTAGAGCAGGAAATAGGTGGCAAGTTTTACAGGTATAAAATAAAATTGGGTTTTAGTATGTAATATTTAACGATAAATATTCCTAGGTAAAAGATAGATATTTTACAGGCATTTAAACAGAAAATTCGAATCCACTAAAAAAATAATGTGCAAATAATTGCTTTAACAATAGCTTTTCTTTTTTCACTGACCAATATTTTTGGTCAGGCAGAAAAAACAAAACTTGAAATATCCCATCTAACAGGAGACTTTTATATTTATACAACTTACAATACCTATCAGGAGTATCAGGTGCCTGCAAACGGCATGTACCTTGTAACTGAGAATGGAATTGTTATGTTCGATACACCTTGGGACACTACACAGTTTCAACCCTTACTCGACAGTATAAAATTAAAGCACAACAAAGATGTAGTAATGTGTTTTGCTACGCATTGGCATAGCGACAAAACTGCCGGGCTTGAATACTACCGGCAACTGGGAATTAAAACCTATACCACTGTTCTTACATATGAGTTAAGTAAAAAGAATAATAAAAAGAGGGCTGAATTTTTAATGACAAAAGATACTGTCTTTAATGTGGGTCAATATTCTTTTGAAACGTATTACCCAGGAGAAGGGCATACCGCAGATAATATTGTAATCTGGTTTAAAAAAGAAAAAATTCTATACGGTGGATGTTTAATAAAAGGTGCTGATGATGAAGATTTGGGTTATTTAGGTGATGGAAATATAACAGCCTATGAATCTACACTGAAAAATGTTCAGAAAAAATTCAGAAAACCAAAGTTTATTATCATAGCGCATAGCGATTGGAACAATATTAATTCATTGAAGCATTCTATAAAAATGGCAAAGGAACTTAAAAAGAAAAAGAATCCCTAAGATGTATAAGGGGTTATATTTTTCTAACGAGTAAAAAAGGAGACAATAAAATGAGAGTAGGAAATATAGGGAAGAATTTATCATTACAAAGTAAAGTTGAATTTTAGTCTGTAATGGCCGTGTATCTATAACCAATATTTAACTTTTAAATAAAGAATATGCGATTACTAAATTTTAAAACACTATTACGTGTTGCTTTTATAACGATAGTTTCCATTTCACTTTATTCTTGTTGTAAAACAATTGAGTGTGAAACTTATTCTATCAAAAATATTAACATATCTCAATTTACTAAACAGGAAAGTGACACTTTCATCATACGCAGATATAAAGAAGCAACAAATTTTGCAGATAAAATTGATACCCTATTGGTTGCCAAAGATAAAAATGCAACCTACTCTGATTTTGCGGATGGAATTACAAGTGCCGTTAATCTAAATATTGATGTTAATTATGCAATAACTGCCGGGTTCGATTATGAGCTTTATTTTCCTGCAACAAATACATTAAGAAAAATAACAGAAATATCCGATATACAGGGTCAAATTAAATATTGCAGTCCTTCGGCTGGCACAAATTCTTGTATGAACCAGCTTAATTCTCTTAAAGTAGATGGCAGATTAATTACTGGGGGCTTCTTTCCTGCTATCATAAAATAAAAGCACTATAGTGAATACAAAAAATAGAAAAACTCATTTAAAACATGAAGCTTATTAAAAAAATAATCATTTTATTCTTCCTGCTAAAAAGTAGCAACCTACAGGCACAGTGCAGAGAAAATTTTGATAAATATCCTTTTCGATTTTTACAACAGCCTGATAGTTTGTATAAGGCAAATAAAGTAAAGGCAAGAATAGCTTTTTCAAACAGTTTTAATACCCGTTCCTTGTCGCATGAATTTAGGATGGATAAGCAGGGCCGTATTACTGCCATCATGTTTCAGCCATTTATGAGTGTACAAACAAGGTATACCCAATTCACTTATACTGATTCAGGAAATTTATCAGAAGTGAAGGATGTTTTTGAAAAAGGGAAAGACAATAAATTTTATCAGGAGTTAATCAGTAAAGACAAAAAACTGAAAGAAAAGTACAAAGCCATGCCTGATAAGATTTATTGTAATTATACAATCAGTAATCCAGCCGACACGATAAAAATAATTACCCGGATTAATGAGAAAGGCGACACCATATCCCAGTCAACTTATACCAACAAAGGGCTTACACAACATTACAAAGAGTTTGGGCAGTATGGAGCTGATGCTACTACCATTTATATGAACCATCCTTCCTTTTTACATCTGCCGGTTTCGTTGGCATATAAAAGCCTTGGACAGCCTACAATAGGTAAGTACGAATATGTTTTTAGTGAACAGAACCGCATTGTAAAAATGATAGCAAGAAATTCTCATTCTGACAACAAGGAACCGTAAAGCACAGATACTTATACTTTGGAGTATGATACCAATGGTTTACTCACGAAGGCAAAAAGTCATTATGTGATTTATGAGTATGAGTATAAGTTTTTTAAATAGACGAGTCAATAATATAAAATGAATGAATTTATTAATAATACGAAAATGTACAAGACACTCTTTTTTACTTCTATCGCTATTTTCATTAGCTGTTTTGCAGCTGCTCAAACAACTTACTATGTTGATATTGCCCGTGCTGATAATACAGGTGCCGGTACAAGCTGGGCTACATCAAAAAAAGATTTGCAGGTTGCCATGAATATTGCAACTGCTGGAGACCAGGTATGGGTAAAGGCAGGTACTTACTTGCCCACCCATGATCCTTTTGCAAACACTGCCCCAGCAAATAACAGAGATAAAACATTTACACTTAAAAATGGTGTAAAAATTTATGGTGGCTTTGCAGGCACAGAAACACAACTTACTCAACGAAACTGGCAAACAAATATTACAACACTTAGTGGAGATTTGGGCGTAGTAAACACACTTACAGATAATGCTTACCATGTAGTAATTGCAGTGAATGTTGGTGGAACTATTTTAGATGGATTTACCATTACAAAAGGTTATGCTACTGCCCCATGGTTATCCTCTGTAACCGTTAGTGGTCGTGTAATAGACCGGTTTAAAGGTGGCGGTATTTTTAATACCAATTCAGCAGCCAATTTTACCAATTGTATTATCAAAGCCAATAGTGCTGATTGTACAGATACCAATGACGATGCTTGGGGTGCAGGTGTGGTTAATGACAACTGTGCTTCAGCTTTTACCAACTGTATTATAGATGGCAATTCTTTTCTTGCAGGCGGTGGTAGCTTTGGTGTTTTTGGGGCTGGTATGAATATTAATGGGGGAACATGTACACTCAGTAATTGTGCCTTTATAAATAATACCAGCGGTTCAGGTTTTTTGGATGCATCAAGAGGTGGGGCATTATATATAAACGCCAGTTCCACCACAATAACAAATTGCATTTTTTATAATAATTCTTCACAAAACGGTGCAGTGCTAGGTTGTGGTGGAGCCGATGCAAATTTATCTTCTTTTACGAATTGTACTTTTGCAGGCAATACTTCCCCATTTGCAGGTACAACATTTTCAGGTTTTGCAAAAGCTACATTTAAAAACTGTATTTTATGGAACAATGTACCAACCAGTAATCCAGTAGCAGGAAGAGATGAAATTTATAGTCAAGATAACAGAGTTGGATTTCAACCAACTTTCACCAATTGCATTATAAGAGATGCTACTGGTAGTCCTTTAGGGGTCGTAAATGCAGTTCTTAATAATTGTATAAATAGCAATCCCCTTTTTGTAAATCTTACCGATGCAGATGGTGCAGATAATATTTTTATGACTGCCGATGATGGATTGAGATTGCAATGCACATCTCCAGCAATTGGTGCTGGTACAGGCAGTTTTCCGTTGGTTGATATATTAAATTTACCTCGAACTGCAACCATTGATATTGGTGCTTACGAAGGAGGGCATAGCTCAACGGCATTTAATGCAATACCTACAATAAATACTACCATACAACTTTCGCAAAGTACCACTGGTATTACCAATTATTCTGATTGTAGCAATCAATTAGTAAGTGTACAATCTGGCGGTACATATAATATAAGCGGTGCAGTAACTGCCAAAGTGTGGATAGAAAGCACACAGCCATCCAACTTTGTAAAACGGCATTACGAAATAACACCACAACAAAATGCAACAACAGCTACAGGTAGAGTAACCCTTTATTTTAAACAACAAGAATTTACTGATTTTAATGCAGTTAACACAGTAAAACTGCCAACAGGCCCTGCTGATGCTGCTGGCATTGCTAATATACAAATTGAAAAACGGGGAGGCATTAGTAATAATGGTACAGGTATGCCTAGTACTTATTCAGGTGCAATACAAACAATAAATAATGCCTCATTAACAAAATTGTGGAATGCCACTGCGGCAAGATGGGAAATAAGTTTTGATGTAACAGGCTTTAGTGGATTTTTTGTAAAAACACAATTAGGCACATTGCCTTTACGATTATTAAGTTTTTCCGCTACTGCTATTGGCGGTTGTAATAAGCTGCAATGGCTAACAGCCAATGAAATAAATACAAAAGAATTTATAATTGAAAAAAGTACGGATGGCATTACGTTTAATACAATTGCTGTTAAAACTGCAACTGGCAGCATTAATAATTTTTATCAGTATGATGACTGTTCAATTTATTCAGGTACTCAATTTTATAGATTAAAAATGATAGATAATGATGGACGTTTTTCATACAGTACAGTTGTAAAGCTTACCAACAAACAAAATATTTCCGTTAGCATTCATCCAAACCCTGCAAAAGATTTTGTTACACTAAATATTTCTAATACTTTTTTGTTAAACACCACAATGAGTATAGTAGATGCCAAAGGAGCCATAATGCTTCAGAAAAAAATAACCAATCTTAATACTAATCTAAATATAAATGGTTTTGCAAAAGGTATGTACCTATTAAGATTTGTAGATGGGACAAGTGTTAAAATCGTAAAAGAATAAATTTTTTAACATAAAAAACTCAATTAAAATGAATACAAAAAAAGTTATTCAGTTAGCAGTAGTTGCGTTAATAATTTTTGTAATTACTTCATGTAGTAAACAAAGTAGTGAAATTCTATCCGATAAAAAAGGGGCTAATGTTTTTACAGCCGATAACCCTATTGGCAAATGGGTCTCTAATAAAAATGATACCATTAGTTTTTTTAAACGCAATAATATTAACCTTACAGATGCTGCAAGCGGAAGTCCAGGGCCTGGCACCAGTGAAATTGAATTTACCTACAGCGATAATAAATTATTTCTAAAAGATGGAACTTCAATACCTGTTACAGAGCTAAGAAAATTACAAACCTTTAATTGGATTGAAATAGGTAAACGTTTTAATGTAGAAAGTAGAGATATTTTTTCTTACAGATCTTCAAATTCTATACCTCTAATATTTACAAAACAGTAATTACAAAACTTTAAAGAGAGTGTATAAAAAAATAATTATTTACTGCTTTTTATTAATTCTTTAATTAATACACACATTTAAAATAATAAACTTTAATACTTGGAAATATTTGAAAATATAAACGTAGTAGTAGACGATGAAAGGAGTATACTATGGTTAAACATTGGTTCGCCAAATGAACTACATTATTCTTATAAAACAATTTGTTCTCTTCATGATTCTTTAAGCTATGTAGCTTACAAAATCGGTAAACATGATATTAGATATGTGATACTACTTTCTTCAAACAAAAAAGTTTGGAACATGGGTGGCGATTTAAAAATGTTTGTTAATTGTATTTTAAATGACGATAAAAAATTATTGAAGGATTATGCTCACAAATGTGTAAAGGTAGTAAGTGTACTCAATAAAAATTTTGAGAAAGATGTAACTACTATAAGTGTATTACAAGGAAATGCTTTTGGAGGTGGCTTTGAATGTGCATTGTCTACCGATTATATTATTGCTGAGGAGCAGGTTAAATTTAGTTTTCCAGAAGTTCTTTTTGGCACATTCCCAGGTATGGGAGCTTTTAGTTTTCTTACTCGTAAAGTGGGCTTTTTAAAGGCTCAAGAAATGATTACTTCTGGAAAAAAATGGACTGCAACCGCAATGAAAGAAACTGGTATTATATCACTTGTTTGTAATGAAGGTACAGGCATAAAAAAAGTATTGGACATGATAAAGAATGATGAATTAAAAAAACAAAATAATTTTTTTAAAAAATGTACAACAGTTCCTTATAATGAGTTAATAGACATTGTAGATATATGGATTGAAAGTGTAATGAATTTAGAAAAACAAAAAACGGACTTTATGTTAAGGATAGTTAATGCACAAAAAAGTAAAATGGTAAATGAATAAATTATTTAGCTTAAAAGTTGGTAATATTTAGTACAGTTTATATTTCAAATGGAAGAAATGATTTACACTAATTATTTAATTTGGTAGAGGTAATATGTTTTCTGTAATTATTTAAATACTCAAGCTATACCTGCTAATGGCATTCATAATTTTGTAAATACAAGAGCTGAATTACAAATGTATTATATTGGGTTATACAATATTATAAAAAGATATTTTATTGATGATGCAGACTTAATAAGTTGCCATCAGTAAAAGCAAGTACAAAAATATAATTGGGTTACTCAACAGATTAAATTAAAATTCGTATTAATTTATTCTCTTTTGAGAGTACTTATTAGTGACTGAAATTTGGTATAATTTAAGTAATGAATTATTTATAATAGCAAAATATGATAAGAGTAGTTTGTATTTTTATTTCCTTCATTTTATGCCTTTCTACTAATGGACAAAGTGAAAATTATGAGTATCAAAAAGATTTAGCTTTTTTTAATGCTACAAATAAGTGGTTTTCTGCATGGAAATTACTTAGTGAAGATATTTATAAAATTGAAAAAGTTAGACCTGTTGAGTTCGTTTTTTTTGATGATAAATATGTTTATTCCACTTCTACTATTACTATTAAGAATGGTAGTTTAGTTAAGGGTTGCAATCTAATGAATTTGAAATTGAAGTGGAAAAAATCCCTACATAACGATACGCTTACTTTGCCCGACAATTCTGTTATTCCAGTAAATCTAATGTCTTTTTCGGCTCAAATACCTAATAAAAATAATGACTCTTTTTTTGTAATACCATTGCCTAGCTATTGGAAAAAAAATGAAATAACAAGTAAAGAATTAGGATTAGAAAATCTCATTACGGGAGTTTTTATTCACGAATTTTCTCACTCACAACAAATGCAAAACTTCGGTAAAAAAATTACAGCATTTGAAAATCAATATAGTTTTAATGTGGAATTTAATGATGATGTTGTACAAAACATTTTTGGTAAAGATTCTATTTATGTAAATTTTTATAACAAAGAAGTTGAGCATTTTTATAACTCAATAAAAGGTTATTGGCTAGATAAAAAAATCTTGCCGAGGGCTTAGCAAAATTGCAAACAAGGCAAAAAGAATTTTTTAAAGAGAACTTTAAACCTTTAGTGCAAATAGACAATTTCTTTCTTACAATGGAAGGGCTAGGTCAATACTCAATGTATCTATGGCTAACACATCCAAAAGGAGGCAATATAAAGAAAGAGATAGCAATTGCAGGTGTAAGACGTAATAAAAAAAGCTGGTCGCAAGATGAAGGTTTTGTACTTTTTTTAATTTTAGATAAACTAACGAAACCTAGTGTTTGGATAAAAAATATGTTTGGTGAAAAAACGAAAAATGTAACATCTTTAATTGATAGACTAAAATCGGATAAAAATTATTAGTAATCATAGCAGAACAAAAATCAGAAATAATTTTAAACTCTTTTATCTTTTTATTTGTATTATCTGCTTTATTTATTGGTTTAATTGGCAACTTTCATATATTGATTATGGCATGGTATTTCACCTGCCATTGGCTACTTTATTGGGGTAATTTGGTTATTGAATATAAAGACAATAAAATTAAGTAAAGTAAATAATTAAAATAATTAGTAAAAAAAAGTTTTAAATATGCCAAACAAATTTATAATCGGAACAGATGATTTTAATGTAGGTGAAGTGATTCACAAAATTGATAAAGATAATTCATTGCTTGTTGAATTAATTATTATTGGTAATGAAGAGACTTTTGAAAATATATCGGCAGATGAGGATGGCGTTTGGAGTTTTGCTTTAT
>JANNEK010000252.1:0-5658 GCA_031378605.1 Chitinophagaceae bacterium
AGCGCCTCAGCCGGTTCGTGCCCAACGCAGTTGGGATGCGCAAGCAAGAAGCGGGTGCAGCGCGATGCCCAGGGTAACGGCCACCCGGCCCTGAGGGAACAATAATTTAAATTAAACAGCTTTTAAAAAATAAATAATCCGTACTGAAATGATAGATCAATTTATTCTTACCATGTACTGGAACTTTTTTTTATAAAAAGGGTATGATGCTATTAATTTTGCTATCACCAACCCTGGGTTGAGCGCCTCAGCCGGTTCGTGCCCAACGCAGTTGGGATGCGCAAGCAAGAAGCGGGTGCAGCGCGATGCCCTGGGTAACGGCCACCCGGCCATGAGGGATCAACATTCTCAAATTATAAAGTTTTTAAAAATAAATAATTGGTACAGAAATAATCTGCGCCAAATTATTCTTACCATAACACTATAAACAAATAACCAAAAACAAAAAGCTGGAAATAAATCAAACACTCAATCAATAACCTATACTTTTTTATTTTAGACAAATAAAAAATTAAATTAAGTCAGGTGGATTAGATAACATTAAAGTTCTTCGTCTTGTAAAATCACAAACTATAAACTACTTCTTAATGTATCCTGTCGCCCCTCACTTCTATCTCTTTCATAACAGAAGATTCATATGCTAACCATTCTTGCCATCGTTTTCTAACTTTTTCTTTATCTATATAAGTTTCTGCTAATTCAATAAACAACGAGTAATGACCCGCTTCACTTTCCATAAACCGCCGGTAAAAATTTTGCAGATATTCATCGTTCAATCCTTCACTAAGTCTTTTGAAGCGCTCACAACTTCTTGCTTCAATAAGTGCCATCGTTAATAATTGATCAAGCATCCGATCGTCTTTATCACCACCCCTTTTCTGAAATTCAATTAATTTATTTACGTATTCATCTTTGCGTTGTTTGCCTAATTTCCATCCTCGTTTTTGAAGTTCGTTCAAAACCATTCTAAAATGCCCCCATTCTTCGGTAACAATAGGCGCTAATTCGTTTACCAGTTTTTCTTTTTCTGAATAACGTTGTATTAAAGAAATACAGGTATTAGCTGCTTTTTGTTCGCAATAGGCATGATCGGTAAGAATCGCTTCTAAGCTGATGCCTGCAATAGATGCCCATCTTGGATCGGTTGGCAACTGCAATCCTAATATATTTTTTACAGCTTCGTTTGCTTCCATATAAATTAAAAAAATGAAAGCAAAGGTATACTTAAATGTTCCTTTCTTTGTAGCGTATGAAAGAAGATTTTTTGCAAAAGAAATTAGTGGAAAGACAGGAGCAACATGCCTATCGTTCACTTAAAAATGTGGCGGGGCTGATTGATTTTTGTTCCAATGATTATTTAGGTATTGCCCGTAACCCATCGTTAACATCCGTAACGGCATTGCGCTTGAAGCATGGATCAACTGGTTCGCGGTTGCTGGCTGGCAACTATTCATTGATTGAAGAAGCGGAGCAATTCATTGCCTCCTTTCATCAGGCAGAGGCCGGATTAATTTTCAATTCCGGATACGACGCAAATGTTGGTATATTAAGTTGCATACCACAACGGGGCGATACTATTTTATATGATTATCTTTCGCATGCATCTATCCGTGATGGAGTTAGGCTGAGCTTTGCAGAGTCTTTTTCTTTTTTACATAACAATCTCGATGACCTGGAAGAAAAATTAAAACGGAGTAAGGGGAATGTATTTGTAGTTACGGAGTCGGTATTTTCTATGGACGGTGATGTCGGGCCATTAAAAGAAATCAGTTTGCTTTGTGAAAAATACCAGGCAAACCTTATAGTAGACGAAGCCCATGCAACGGGGGTAATAGGAATAAATGGCGGTGGACTTGTACAGGATTATCAATTGCAGGCAAACTGTTTTGCAAGAATTCACACGTTTGGAAAAGCGGTGGGTTGTCATGGTGCTATTGTTTTGGGTAGCCAGACACTTCGAAATTATTTGATTAATTTTTCGCGCCCATTCATCTATTCTACCGCGTTGCCCGAAACCAGTATCCAGGCGATTAAGTCTTCCTACCTCCTTTTTCCAACAATGAAAAAAGAAAGAGAACAACTGAAAAGGTTAATCACTACTTTTCAAACGGCCGATCTAAAGTTTCGGAAATTGAAAAGCAGTACACCAATTCAGGGTATTATCGTTCCGGGTAATCAGGAAGCGAAAGCAATAGCAGCTCAATTACAATCCAATCGCTTGGATGTACGACCCATTTTATATCCAACAGTTCCGTTGAACAGCGAGCGATTACGGATCATATTGCATGCGTTCAATACAATGGAGGAAGTAAATTCTTTAATCAGCTTATTACAATAAATACTATTTATTTTCTTTTTTTGTTTGTGGAATATAATAAGTGTTTTGTGGTCCATTGCCTTCAATTTGCATGGTGCAGGGTTCTTTGAACCATTCAAAATGGGGCTGATCTGCTGGTATAATAATAAAACTTCCGGGTCCATAGGGTTTCAACGGTTGTGTAGTATCGAGTTTTTCACCGAAGCCCATATATACCGATCCTTTAATTATAGTAACATATAAATGTTCATTATGGATATGTGGTTCACCGATATAGCCTGCTGGAAAATCGGATCGTTCAATAAAAAATCCTTTCTTATCACGGCTGCTTAATAAATAGGTATTATGTCGCCCACTTTTAAGAGTGGTATCCTTGGCTGGCGGTACAATCATTTCGGCTGTAGAAGTAGGAGTGGGGCGGGAAAGCTCAGGAGCTTGGGGCTTATTTTCTGATTGCTGGCAACCTAACCAGGGTACCAATAGCAATGCAATGGTATAGACAGGAAGCTTGTTCATAGCAAAAAATTTGGTGAATAATTAGAAAGAACTTCCAGTAAGTTAACAAAATAGACACGGTAAAACAATTATATAAATGAAACAATTGTGCGTTTTATCAGGCGAATAAAAAAACCACTTGCTTTGAGCTCCCGAATCATCCGAATTAATTTGATCGTTGTGTTGGTGTTGATCGTTCATTAAAGAGTTGCTGTTTTTATACTTCTTCGTTGGAATTCCAAAAAAAAAATTACTTTTAAAACTTATAATCTGAGTAGAACAATCTTAGCTATATGAGAAAAATTCCTTTTGCCATTTCTATTTTTAGTACGATTGGCCTTGTTTGGGTATTAAACAAACCATGGGGTAGTATTCCTGTTTTGGGTAAGTTCTTTAGTCCTCAACATGGTTTTTGGCAGAATGCCGAGAATACCAACCTGGAATCAACCATTTCATTAAATTTTCCTGAATTAAAAGATAAAGTTGATGTTTATTTTGATGAGCGATTGGTTCCGCATGTATTTGCACAAAATGAATCAGATTTATTTTTTGCACAGGGATACCTACACGCAAAATACAGGTTGTGGCAAATGGAATTTCAAACACATGCAGCTTCCGGTCGTTTGAGTGAAATTTTAGGTGGTGGTGAAAATAATATTTATGTAGACTTTGATCGCCAAATGCGTAGACTCGGAATGGTATACGGTGCGAAAAAAGCAGTGGAAGCAGCGAATAAAGAACCTGGTACTAAATTAGCCTGCGATGCTTATACGGCAGGTGTAAATGCTTATATCGGTGAATTAACAGAGGCCAATCTTCCATTGGAATATAAATTAGTTGGCTATAAGCCCGAGCATTGGACCAATCTTAAAACAGCTTTGTTTCTTAAATATATGAGCCTCGATTTAAGTGGTGCTGAAAATGATTTTGAATTTACCAATGCAAAATCAATTTTTTCTAAAGAAGATTTCGATAAAATTTATCCCGTTGTTCAGGATTCTTTAGACCCTATTGTAAGCAGGGGTACACCTTTTGATGTGCCGGCGCGAAAGCCTGTGTTACCTAAAGATGTAGATTCATTGTATTACCATTGGAAAGAAACGGTATCAATTATTCAGCAAAAGCCAGATAAAGATAATGGCAGTAACAATTGGGCGGTAGCTGGTTCAAAAACACAAAGTGGAAGGCCCATTCTTTGTAATGATCCTCATCTAAGTTTGAACATGCCATCTCTTTGGTTTGAAATGCAATTGAGTAGTCCACAGTTTAATGCTTATGGCGCCAGCTTTCCGGGAGCCCCCTGTATAATTATTGGGTTTAACGATAGTACCGCCTTTGGTTTTACGAATGCAATGCGTGATGTACGTGATTATTATTCGATTCAGTTCAAAGATAAAAGCAGGAAGGAATATCTTTTTAATGGTGAATGGAAGGCTTCGCAATTATTGATTGATACATTTATGGTGAAGGGTCAACCCGCCATCTATGATACGGTTGCCTATACTATTTTTGGCCCGGTAATGTATGATGCTTCCTTTACAGGTTTAGGAGCAAAGCGGACCGATGGAAAAAATTATGCTGTTCGGTGGAAAGCGCATGATGCTTCCAATGAGCTAATGATTTTTTATCAACTTAACCATGCTAATAACTATAATGATTATTACAACGCCCTTCAATACCTGAGTTGCCCAGGGCAAAATTGTTTGTTTGCCTCTAAGGCCGGAGATATAGCTATATGGCAACAGGCAGAATTTCCTGCAAAATGGAAAAGGCAGGGCGATTTTGTAATGCCGGGTATTGATAGTAGTTATATGTGGCAGGGGATGATCCCGCGTTCAGAAAATCCACACCAGGTAAATCCGCTAAGAGGTTTTGTAAGCAGTGCTAATCAATTACCGGTTGATTCTACGTATCCTTATTATATTGGAGGGCATCACGATTTGTATCGCGGCAGTACTATAAACCGATATCTGTCAAAAATGAATGGCATCACTCCTAAAAATATGGAACAATTACAAACTGAAAATTATAATCTTTTTGCAGAAACAGCATTGCCGGTATTGATAAGCCATATTGATCTCGCTTCTCTAAATGCTACTGAAAAAGAATATTTTGATATCGTGCGGAACTGGAATAAAAGAAACGATCCGAATGAAAAAGGAGTGGCCGTTTTTACAACATGGTTTGATAGCCTCGAAGTTGGCATTTGGGCGGATGAATTTGCGAATGTTCCCCGGCCGGTTGATATGCCAGAATCGTTTACCACTATTGAAGCAGTACTAAAAGATTCAGCATTTAAGTTTATTGATGATATAAATACTCCTGATAAAGAAACCTTAAAACAGGTAGTAACAACCGCTTTTAAGAAAGCAGTACCTGCTCTTGCTGCGGCAGATAAAGAAGGCTTATTAAGCTGGAGTAAGTTTAAAGACAGCGGCATTCAACATTTACTTCGATTGGCTCCCTTTAGTAAGCTTCATTTAATTACCGGGGGCGGATTGAATGTTATAAATGCTACTAAAAAATTTCATGGACCTAGTTGGAGAATGGTGGTTCAGTTAACGGATAAAACAGAGGCTTATGGAATTTATCCGGGTGGGCAGAGTGGCAACCCTGGTAGTAAATACTATGATACGTTTGTTGACAATTGGGCAGCGGGTCAATATTATTCACTATGGGTAATGAGAAGAGAAGAGGCTGCAGATAAAAGAGTGATTATGAAAATGAGTTTTGGGAAGTAGAGAAAAGAGGTAAGGAGAAAAGAGGTGAAGAGAAAAGAGGTGAAGAGAAAAGGAGAAAAGAGGTTAAGAGAAAGGAGGTGAAGAGAAAAGGAGAAAAGAGGTGAA
>JANNEK010000164.1:0-38285 GCA_031378605.1 Chitinophagaceae bacterium
CCACTGAAACTATCGCTTTCTTTTCTTTTTGTTTTTCGGGAATTGCATCAATCATCTGTTTCAATATTTTTTGCCCTACTACTAAAGCCCTTTTCTTTTTCCAAGGCAAAAGCTCTCTTTCTTGCTGGCGGAGTTTTCTGATTATTTTTTTTATCTCATTTCCTGTATCAACCTCATTCCATCTGCGTTGAATAATTTCTTTTGGTTTTAGATACTCCTTCAACTTACCGGCTATTTCTGCAAAATCGGTAAAGGCTTTATTTTTTTCATCAATAAATAACCATTTAGGGCTTCGGGTAGTGCTACCTCGAAAAGCAAAAAAACTCCAGCTTTTGTCAGATTCAATAAAACTTACTGCAGTCTTTACGGTTGAATCAACATCCTTAAATTCATGATAGGTTGCAGCATCAATCAATGCATCGTTTCCTTCAATAAGGCTATATAAATTCTGTGTACTATCTTTTACACCACTCCATTCATGTTCATTCTCAGAATAATCATCATAGGCTTTAATCAGATTTTCTGTAGTAAGTCCATCTTTAAGGTGTCGTTCATAAATAGCTTTGGGAATATCTACATTATTTCCAATGAGGTTTTCGGTAACAAGTAAAATATCTACCATTCTTTTATCACCTTTAAGTGAAAATTCATCCGAATCATTTGGCCAAAAAATATGAATTTCTTTATGCTCACTATCCATTCTTTCAAGCCTGCCTATTCTTTGTTCAATTATTCTCAACACACTCGGCATATCTAAAAGAACAAGGGCTTTGGCATCTGGTAAATTAATTCCCTCTGACATTGCATCTGAACAGAGTGCAATCAACTTCTCATTATTTTCACTGCCAAGGCTTAGGTGTTCTTTTACAAGATTTCTATTTTTATTATTTTGACCTGTTGCAACAAGAACTTTTACTCCTGAAGAGTTTTCATCAATAAGTTTCTTAAAATAGTCTAAGGAAATAACTGTTGAATCAAAGGCAATAATCTTGTTATACTTTAGTGCTTTTTCAATTAAAACAGCAGCCTTTTTCTTTTCTCTGCTACCACTGAATGTTTTTGCAAGTGCATTAATTTCGGTATATAGAAATATTTCTTTTTCGCAAGTAGCTTTGTATTTCTCATCATCAAAAAGCCATTGAGTTTCTTCTGAAAGCCATTCTTTAGGGAAGTATTTTTTAGGAATTGTTTTACTGCATTTACTAATTTTTTGAATAATATTGCCAGTTTTTGATTTTGTAGTAGATAAATGAAAAGCCGTATTAGCTTCATCCGTACCATGCAAATACTCAACAAGGGCACAATGAGAAGAACGCAGTGAGGAACGTACCATAAACGAAGCCAATGCAGGTGCAGAATTAAATCGTTGATTTATGTACACCTTTTTATCTTCTTCATTAGTAAGATATTCAGGGATTTTAAGAATCTGCAGGTAATGAATTCCTTTCAACTGTAACGCCAGTTCTTTTATTTTCTTTGCTATTTCTTTATCTCCCTCTGTTTCGCCGGTATCATATATGTCTGGCTTAGTTTGTGGATATTTACATGTGTGATTATACCTATTTTTATATTGCTCAGGCTCCCTGTCAATCATTTTATTTAATTCCTTTTTGGTTCTCCTTACTATAAACTGATTGATATAACCTTTAAGCATTTCAAGCTGGTTTCTATCTAAAATTTTCTTTCTGTTTTTTCTGAGAATTAAAAAGGTGGCTAAATCTGCATCACTTAAATTATCAATATCCAGCAGTTCAATCAAACGTAATAAATCATCAGCTTTTTTATTAATTGGAGTAGCAGTGGAGAGTATAACATTTGTTGAGCCTTTTGGATTTATTGCCTGACTTCGTTTAGAACCTGGATGCAAATAATTATGTGCCTCATCTACCACTAATATATCTGCACTCTCAATTTGTTTTTGTAGTAGTTTTTGATTTTTATCATGTCCCAAACTCAATTTACCCATTGATTCTATTTTGTTGTAGAGCTTAAAATGTTCCTGTTCCCGTTGCCAGTTATCCATAACCTGTTTGGGAGAAATAATTAAAGCATTAGAGCGGTCTTTCAATCCATTTTCCCAAAGCCAGTGAAACAAAGTGTAAGCCAAGGCTGTAGCAAATTTGGTTTTCCCACTTCCTGTAGGGTCAGCAATTAAAACCCTGCCTTGGTCTTGAATTATTTTCATTGCTTGTGCAATACCAATTTTTTGTGAAGGCCATAATTCATTACTTACTAATGCCTGATAAAGTACGGGGTAATCTTTCATCCAGCGACTCTCCAATATTTCTGCTATCGCCCTTGCCAATGCCTCCTCCCAAGAAGCATCTTTTAATAATTTAGTTAACAGGTCTATTAAAGCTTTATTGTAATCCTCTGACAAGCCATAATAATATTCAGCAATTTTTTTAATCCCTTCGTATTGCTCTTTTTCTGTGTTTCCATTTGAAATTTGAACCCTGATGTTAGCCTCAACCTGTGTAATTATTCCTGACTTACTAAAATTAGCTGAACCAAGTACGGCAGCATTTTTTCCAATATATAATTTGGCATGAAGCCTGTCCTTTACTCTAAATATAAATTTGCCTTCTTTTATTTTTTCAATAAGGTTTAAAATAGGGCCACATAACTTAATACTAACATTCTGCTTAAGCCAAAAATTTTTTATTTCGGTAGATAAAGAGTAATGAGGCAATCTTTTACTAACTCTTTCGTCAGGGTCGTAGCCGATTACTACCCGAAGCTGTTTTAAGTTCGGATATTCTGTTGCTCCAAAAATATCAATGAGATTTGCCAGGGAAGTGAAGCCAGTAACAATAAGATATTCTTCTGAATTACGAATATCTTTTAAAAGAATCTCTTTTACAGTTCTTCCTTGGATGCTTTCATTTATAGGAAATTTGTCCTGGTCGGGTAAATCTTTACTATAATCAAAATCGAATAAATTTTTTGAAGCCATTTTGGTTTAATTTCATGGGCACAGATTTATCTGGTTTGGTTTTATTAGTTGCCCCAAAATATTTAGTAATATAAAACATTCAGTTGATATATGAACTTTAAAAAAAGAGAAAATTCTGGCTTGAAACATTTTGACGAGTCTATAAGTATTTTGAAGAGTTTGAATACGGAAAAGGAAATACATTTAATCAAAGCAGATACCTACGAATTAAAATTGCCAGCAATTCTTGTAAAGAAAGAGCATGAATTTGTTGTTACAGCCAAAAAAAGTATTTCGAACGGAGTATTTAATAAAAGAAAGAAGTTTAAAAAGGTAATTGGTAAATGGGCTGATTCTGAATTTATAATGGAAAGAATGTTTATCAATAATACTTTTCGCAACGGATTTGAGGCTGAAGTAGGTGTAATTAAAAGCAAAGGATTTTCTGAAAAAAAGAAGCTGTACCACCGTTTAATAATACCTGTAAAAAAGAAAGCATCATTCTTTTTTATAATTGAAGACCGAACTTTTGAAACACCAACATTACATAGCCGGGGCTGCGTTAGAGCAAATTTTGAAAATTACTACCTCGATATATTTCCATATTCTGATAAAGAAAAAAGCGATTTTTTGATAATTGATTGCCAAGTTAAAATAGGTCATGATGAATTTGGCGATGCTGCTTTTGCCTGCTTGGTAACATTGGGATATTTAACTGGTAAATTAACACAAAATGAAGGAGTATATTTTAGCTATTCAAAAAAAGAAATGATTGTTCCCATTGCAGTAATGTTTTCATCATTCCGCCCCTCAATTAATTCAATATATCATCCAGTGTATTCAAATCCATACAGTTTTAAAATAAGAAGAAGGGAGGGCGACAGGCTAAATAAAAAAATAAAACCGATATCTGAAATTGAGTTTTCAAAACTTTGCCAGCAAGTATATAGCAAATCAGATTTAAGAGCAGCCTTATTATTGTTAATGGAAGTATTAAAAGAATCCATTTTTACCATGGCAACGGGAATGGCTGTTATTTTAGAAACAATAACAAATTTATATGCGAAAGAGAACCCTGATTATTTTGTTTATATAAAAGAGCCTAAACTAACTTCTGCTATTCTTAAAGAGTTGCGTTTAGTTATTGAGAGCCATAAAGTTGAAATTGGAGATGCAGCAGGAAAAGTGATTGAGAGACTAAACCAAATAAATCAGGTATCAAATAAAATAAAACTCTCCAAACCTTTTGAACTGCTGGGATTTAAACTAAATGTAGATGACATACGGGTTATTGAAAGGCGAAATGATTTATTACATGGAAGGTTAAGTCTCAACTATGAAGATGATATTGAAAAAGCGGATAGTGAATTATACTTAATTGCTACAAAACTTTATACTTTGATTAATGTTTTACTCTTAAAGCAAATTGGCTTCTCTGGCTACATAATTAATTGGCCTGTTTATAATAAGCATGTTCACAAGCAAAAACTAAATGAGGAAGTATTCAGACTGATTTAAGTCTTCTCCGCCTTCAACCGTTCCACCTCCTCCCCAATCAACCGCTTTACTTCCATCTTCACTTGGTAATAATTATCAAGAACCTGCTGCTGTGTAACGTTTGCTACTACAGGAATATCCTTATAGTTATTGACTTCTTCATTTAATTTTTCATAGTCATTAATAATTTCCGAATGAAACATTTTGAGTTTTATCTTTTCTAACGGGTCATCAGCAACCATGCCCACAAACTCACCAGAAGAAAGGGCAGCAATTTTACTGGCAGGTATGGCGGCATCTAATTGTTTACTATGACTGATAGAAGTATCGGTTCGGTTTACAGAAATACTCTGCCTGTCCTGCATTATTTTTCCGAAACGTTCTGATAGCAGTTTGGAAGTTTCACCCATCACCTGACCACTGATTATGTTACCAGTGATATTTACAATTACATCTGCTTGTTCCTTTCCGTAATCTTTTTTTAATTGGCTGAAATCCTGCATGGCTAAAGTGGTGGCAACTTTATTACTTCTTGCTGTAGCAATAAGACTATCCATGTTATTGAAATAAATGGTAGGAAATTCATCAAACACTAAACTGCATTTCAGCATTCCTTTTTTGTTTACTTGCCTTACCAATCTTGAAATGTAGAGTGATAAAACTGCGCCATAAATTTGTTGCTTCTCAGGGTTGTTACCTACGCAAACAATTTTAGGGTGTTTAGGATTATTTATGTCTAATGTAAAATCATTACCACTCAGCACCCAATACAATTGTGGTGAAGCTAATCGGGCCATACCAATTTTTGCAGAGGCTACCTGACCTTCTAATTGCTCCATTGCATCGTTTTGGTAAGCGGTGATGAATGGGTTTACCAGCACCTCAATTTCCGGTTGTGTATTGAGTACCGGAAATAATTCATCATATTCTGCCTGCATCAATTCTATTACATGCGGCAGGGTGCAATATTTTCCATCGGCATATTTTCGTAAAAACCAAATAACTGCAGTAACAAAATTGATAGGGGATTCTACAAAAAAATCTCCCTGTTTATTAATCCACTCTCTGTTTAATCCTAACAAAATTGTTCTGGCACTTTCTGTTGCGTCAGTAATATCATTCATGCTATTAGGGTCAAGCGGATTGCAGCGGTGCGATACAGAAAGGTTATCAAAATTGATAACATAGAAAGACGGCTTTACTGAATAGTTATTTTTGTTTTGCTGCAGCCAGTTGTAAACAATTTTAGAAAGGTCATCGTATTTAAAATCATACACAAACATAGCAAAGCCTTTTTCGATATGCTGTTTAATTACATGCTGAATAACAAACCAACTTTTACCAGAACCAGGACTACCAATAACTAACAAACCTCTGAATGGGTTGATGATATTTATCCAGCTTTTTCTAACTCTGTTTTTGAGATTGTAACGGGCAGGCAGGTTGATGGAATATTCATTGGAGATAAACCGCTCTTCCTGCGGAAAAGTTTCGTTGAGAGAATTGAAAACATCATTGCCAAAATTATACCTAATTAAACGGCTGAGTAAATTGCCGCCTGCTAGTATCAACAAAAATCCAATGCTGGTGGCGGTGATGTAAACAATGGCGACTGTCTGCACATCGTATTGTAATTTGAAAAATAGGTGGCTGGAGAAATAAAGTAACAACCCAATCAGCAAATAGGTAGTAATAATTTTCCAGTTTATCTTTTCATCCTTCTTTCCCTGTGCTCCAAATAATGAAATTACCAGCAGCCCAAATGCCAGCAATTTTGATGTAAGCTGATTACTGAATAAACCAGTATTTAAAATATTTTGCATCAGTCTGTCGGTGATGGTGCTTTCAATTCCCCATTGCTCAAATGCTACATAGCAGTAATAATAAAAATGCAGTAGTAAAATAAAGATGCTGGCAAACCTTGTCAGGTCAACTATTTTTCGCAGCCCCTGTTCGTTCTCTCCTGTAAGCGACATAACATTTATTTTTTGTTTTACAAATCATGTTTCCTTTTTTTCTTTCTTTTCTTTTTCAGCAAACTGTTTGGTGTGTTATCGTATTGCTCTTTGGTGGATAGCAACACATCCAGTAAGCCTTCTGGTTTTTGAGTATTTGAAATTATTTTTTTATGTTGTTTCTGTTGTGGAATTTCTTTCTTCATTAAAACTGCGGAACTGTTGCCTTTTGTTTCATCTTGTGTTAATGAATTTTCATTACTTGTTGCTAACCTGCTTTGCAATGCTGCAGCACTATATCCTTTACCCAAATCACTTCCGTTGAAAACAACTTTGTTTTGATTATCCACGAAAGTGATACCATACAATCTGCTTTCGGCATTTTGTCTTAGTACGGTATAGATTTGTTTTTGAGATAAAGCAGCAACTAAATTTTTCATGTTACCCGATGAGGTTTGCAAACAATCATCAATGGCATTTTTAGTTCTTTGCTTCAATGATTCTTTTGCAACTTCATTGATGGTAAATTTCTTTTCCAAATTATCTAAGATTGGTTTACATCCAATAGAGCTTGCTTTGATAGGTACACCAACCTTATTACCATCGCTATCCAATATGCGATAAACCAATCCACGGTTCTTGTAAATTCTTCCTTCTTCTTTTCCTCTGTCTGCAACTATATTAAATTGTTTTAAAGCCGCATTAAATTCCGGTAGGGAAGTAAATTTGTATTTACTAAATACTGCACCAACCACATTTGAAATACTACGCTTTGTTTCATCTTTTCCATAAACAGCTTTTTCTGCATCCACTGGTTTGATGCCCAGCTTCATTAATTGTTGTTGCCGTTCTGCTTTTACCAATCCATACGATAGCTCAATTTCTTTTCTTGCTTTTTCAGATTGGTTTCTGCCGATATTATGAGTGTTAATCCTGCTGCCATCTTTTTTGATAGTGGTACTTACAATGTGAATGTGTGGATGCCCAGCATCTCCATGTTTGTAAACTAAGTAAGGCTGCTGTCCAAATCCAATCTTTTCCATGTAATCAGATGCAATCTGTAGCAGTTTATTTTCAGCAAGTTTTTCGGATGGGTCGAAGTTGAGAGATACATGCAGCGTTTTGGTAGTTGCCCTTTCATTCAAACTGTTCAGTCTTTCAAAGCCATTTAATTTTTGATAGAAATTCATATTCTTTGCTTCGTTTAAATAATTAGCTGCCTGAAGGCAAACTGCATTTCCTTTCTGCACTTTCTTTTCATTGTAGTTAAGTGCGGCTTCAATACTTTTCGGTATAGTTATTTTTGCAACCATTGCTCATAAAGTTGATTCATCCTCAATTTTATTTCTTCCACTTTGCTGATTAGCACTTTTTGCAACCCATCATATTGCTGCACCCAAATCCTGAATTCGGGTATCTTGTCTAGAATGTGAAGTTTATGTACTGCCTGGTTAAAGTTGTTGCCGATAGCATTCAGTTCTTTTTTCAGGTTCAGCATGTCCATTAAAAAATCGTCGGCACTTTCGTTTCTGTACTTTACCGTAACTGGTTTTTGCAAACTCAGTTTTCGCATGTAGGTACTTGGGTATCTTTCGGTAGTTTTTTTTCTGAACTTTTCTGCCTGCTCAAATTCAGTCTCATTCATCCTTACCACCACCATTTTATTCCTCACTTCACTTTCCTGTTTCTTCATATCTCTTAGTTTTAAAAAATCTATTTCAATTTATAATGTCCTTCACAATCCCGAAACGACCCCGGAGTGAAGGGCAAGATGCCCCAAACGTATAACGTTTGTACATCTTGCCATGTGCAAGACTGGGCACATTATGCCCTTATAAAATCTATCCGTTAAGAATATTTTATGCTGTTGAAAATTCATAGTAAAACAGGTGTAAAAAATATACCAATATTGCTATTTGCATGGCTAATATTTAGTCAGGCAGTACTTAAAATTTCATTTGCAGAAGAATGATTATTTTCGCCGCATGGAGATGGATACCAAAACTGAACAAATTAGAGAGATAGTTTTAACTGATAACAGTCGCTTTACTTATGCTATAAAGCAGGTGGAAATCACCAATATTTTGGGTGCTGCAGTGGCAGTTTTGGATGAATATTTTATTACTGATTTAAGCGGTAAAACATACAAATTGTACAAGACGAAAGAGGGGAATTGGTATGATGTACCAGAGACAAATAATGGAGTAGATAAGAGTGTTTTAAGGATGCTGAAATCTTCCTTTGATGCAAAAGAAACCAACACAGCTTTACAGTAATTGTTCCATAAATTTATAGATTTAGAAGATTGCTTTATTACCTCCCCGTAATACGGTCAGGGCATGTACCGTTTTTTTCAAAGATTCAATTCTGTACGCTTTTTATTTGTCAGTTTGGACACTGTTATGTTATAAGAATTGTCTATCCATTGAAAGAGTAATTTATCAGGAATTGTGTTGTCCATAAAAATTAAATTCCAATGCCTCTCACCAAAATATTTGTGTTTTGTAATTGCAGAATATTCGGCTCGAAGTTCGTCAATTAGTGCAGAATTACATTGCAGACTAATGCTTTCAAAAGTTGTAATGTCTGTTGCTGTAAACATTTTGTCAGCCACTTTAAAAACCAATAAATTTGGCAAAAGAGGAAAGGGGAAACTTTCAGTAACCCCTTTTTTTGAAATACAGTAATTACGATATAATTCTATGTCCATCGAAATTAAATATTAAGCGTCCCAAAAGAAGCCTGTCATTTTTGTTAATTGCCCGTCTTTATACATTCCAAAACTTGCTCCTTTACTTAAAATATTTCCGTTCCCATCAACCATATTCCAATGTGCTAAACATTGGTCGTGGTGAACTTTAAAGTCAGTTACCACAAATTTTGCTCCCAGAAACCCTTTTTGAAATTCTCCCATATAATCAGAAAGATTTTCAATACCTAAAATGTCAACATTTGGGTCTGTATAATTACAACCTGAAATCAGTTGTTTATTTAAAGTTTCTTTGCGAATTTTTTCGTTTGGTTCGCTCCAAGAAGCACTGTATGCTTCCCAAATTTTTGAATGTGAATTGTCTGTCATTTGATTTATTATTTATTAATTTTTAAATTCATCTTCTTCCAAAAGTGAATAAATCCAATTGCCAACAAAATATGAAGTGCCAAATTTGGGATTATGCCTGATAGTTTTGTGATTACACTATTGAAATATGCCAACAATTCAATTACGAACAATCCAATTTGAACAATACTATTTCCAAAAAGAAATACTTTTAAAGTTTCAGAAGCTTCGTGTTTTCTTATGGAAAAGATAATTATTCCAGTAGTAAGTAGTAATAATCCTGTTTCTCTCATCCAAACTAATGTGCCAACCAATGGCTCAACACCTTTGCTTTCTAACAAAGTGCCTGGAAGTGCTATTGCAAAAAGTCCAACGATAAATGCAATAATGGAAGCTATAGTTAAAAATATTTGCCTGCTCATTTTTGTAAATATTGAGCAATAAAGGTCAGCAGGAAATAGTTTAATCCACTTGATGTTTATTAAGAAATAAAACTATTTTCTTGACATTTGTTAAGATTGCGAAACTGACAATTTTTTTCTGATTCTGCTTAAATGCTCGGGAGTAATGTTCAGATACGAAGCAATAATTTTTAATGGAACTCTTTGTATTAAACCCGGTTGTGAAGCAACTAAGCTAAGATATTTTTCTTCTGCTTTATTGCCATTAAAATTTAATTGTTCTTTTATAGAAATCGTGTGATTCCTTTCAACCATCATTCGCCCTAATCGTTCAAATGATTTGTATTTATCAAACATTTCATACAAGGCAATTCTTGGAATTACAATAAGTTCTGTTACTTCTAAGGCAACATAGTTCAAAACGCAAGGCTCCTGCCTGATAAAACTGTAGTCGTCATAGAATATAGAATTCTCGAAATATAAATTAGTAACTATTTCTTTGCCATCCTTATTATAGAAGCAATAAATCAGGCCGGTATTTATGAAAACCAAATGATTACAAACTTCATTCTCTTTCCATAAAATTTCGTTTTTATTCAGCCTTCTAAAAGAAAAATATTGTTCAAAATTCTGCCACTCATCTTCTAAAATAGGTGTTACGCCTTGTAGTATGTTTTTCAATGACTGTTTGTCCATGTAATATCTCTTTTTAATTTGTCATAGTAATGCTTGTGGCTCACTAAAAGAATCAACAATAAATTCTTTCAAATTTACATCGAATTTCTGTATCCATTTTTTAAACCTCAATTTTTAAAAAGGGGCTTACAAAAGCCCCTCATCAGCAAAGCTATAATACCCTTCGCTGGTAACAATTACATGGTCTAATACCTGAATGTCTAAATATTTTCCGGCTTCTTTAATTTTTGCAGTAAGCTCTATATCAGGTCTGCTTGGTTTAAGATTGCCACTGGGATGATTGTGAGATAAAATTATGGCTACCGCATTTGTTTTTAACGCTGCCGTCATTACCAATCTTACATCTGCAACAGTGCCAGTAATACCGCCACTTGACAATTCGTAGATACCTAATACTCGGTTGCAACGGTTGAGCAATAAAACTTTAAACTGCTCTACAAAATCAATCTTTTTTTCATCCCATGTTTGCAACAGTAATTGATAACATTTGCTTGAACTGTTTACCAATGGTCTTTCAGAAGGACGTACTTTACTTTTGTAAATTAATTCTACTTCTGCTACTGTTGTTAATGCTGTTAAATTCATTAGCTGTTCCATAACTTTTGTTTTAATTATTTAAAAATTAATTATGGAACTATTACCGCCTTTTGGCGACTAAGGCAATGAAGCAACGGAATAAATAGCGAAGCGGTTTATGCCGGAATTTCATTTGCCGCTTCAGAGCCAAATGGGGAACTTTGTGGTAGAATTAATGAAGAAAAAATATTTATTCAATTTTTTATCTTTGCTTAAAAAATGAGAGAAAAGTATTGGCAAATTCTATTAAGAAAATGGAGAGAAGAAGGAAAAAATGGATTTTCAATCCCTTTTATAATCGGAAGTCAACAATATTTACCTCCTAATAATCAGGTTCAAAATATAAAAGACTTAATATTAGACATCGTACACAATTCAACCATCTCAATTTATATTACATATTGCACTGACATAAAAGATTTAATTCTTGGTATTAGAGATAACTCTAAAGAAAAAATTGCAGGTTATTTTCCTAATTACAATTCATCTCCACAGAGTGAATTTTTTGTTACCAATATTGCTGATGATTTAGGAAAAACCGTTGAGGAAAATATAATTAGCCTAACTGGAAAATATCAATCCTGCATTGATGCAAAAGAATTTTCAAAAACTCAAAATAAACGTGGTAATTACTCCCCTGACGAACGAACATTTATAGAATCATGTTATTCCGAATATTTTGTTTAAACGTAATTAAATCCCCAAGCTGCACCGCCATTTTACAAACTCTGCCACACTGTTGCGGTGCAGCTTTTTTTAAGAGTAAGGGGGTATTTTGCAATGCCCCTTACAAATGTTTAGTTATAAAATTCTAACTCACTCTTTACAAAACTCTCACAAAGGCTAAAAGCCTTTTGTGTTCTTAATTGCCCTGTTCCGCCATATAATAATGATTTCATTTTGGCTTCATCATCTTTATAATTCCTCACATTTTGAAAATACCCTGTTACGGCGTTGTAAGCACCAAATACAGTCCCCTTGGTCGTTTCGGTTTGCTGTGTGGGGTTGCTCATGTTGTACTCATACACATCATCACACATATTTTTAAAGCAGGTAGATAGTTCGTCTAAATCCCTATTTTGAATATTTTGCAGTACTTCTTTATTGGGAACCATTGCCATTTGTATCAGTTTTTGTACTTCCTTATCAGTAATACGAACGGTTGCCCATTGGTTAAATAGGCCTTCTAATTGTTGCGAAAGTTGATTCGAAATACCCATTACTTTATGGGCTTCTTCCAAACGTTCCTTTGCATTAGCAGTATGCCGAATTTTAATAGCATTGGTACAATTTTTTAATGCCACATTCAATGTATTATTGCAAACAATTCTTGTAGGTGTAAAGGCTGCCATAATACTGCCAAACCCATCGTGGGATGTAGTAAGAAATAAATATTTTTCAATTAAATCATCACTACCTACTTTAATATAGCCGGGTAGTTTAGCAGTAATAAAAACCTTTTCGCCTTTGCCTAATGCACCTGCAGTTTCATACTGTATTCCATCGCCACCAACAATAGCATCAAAAAAACTAAATGCATCTGTATTTTGTACCACTTCATAATCTTTGCCTAAGCGGTCGCCTAAAATAGCGTTGGTATCTGGTCGGTATGTGTAAAATGAATTGGTTGAAATAATTTCTTCGCTATCATCCAATTTATGAATGTTGGGTCTTTTCAATACTTCAAAATCAAGCCCTCCAAATTTCAATGCTTCTTTACTTGTAGGATAGTCTTCCACTATCTGCCCTAAGTTATGCCATGCTTTTTCTTTAACACTAAAAAAGCTGTGTTTACCTGTTTGCTCATTAAAATTAATATTGTGTGCCATAATTGTAAATTTAAAAATGAATAAAAAAAATAAAAGCATCCCATCATTTTTTTTGACAGGATGCCAATTGAATTAAAATGGTAAATCATCTGCTACTGCCGCAACTGCTTTAGCCATTGGTACTACTGGTGCTGTTGTTTCTGCACCACCAACATTTGATTTTCCATGAAGTTTAATGTTGTTTACATGAAAAGTAAGTGTGGCTTTAGCTTCACCGTCTTTACCCATATAAGCATTTACACCAACCCTGCCCTGCAACTCTACTAAAGTTCCTTTTGTGAGATACTGTGCAATGCCAGGATTAACCCAATAATTACATTGTGCATAGGTTACAATTTTTGTTGGTTCCGCACTGCCTTTTGCTTTGTAGCTGTCGTTAATTGCTACGCTAAAGTTTACTACTTGTTTGTCGTTTTTCAGGGTGCTAATTTTTGCATCACCTGTTAATCTTGCTGTCATTTCCATGATTGTAAATTTTAATTGTTTAAAATGTTTTAACTCAGCATGAGCCTCGTTCGTTCTAATCGTAGCA
This sequence comes from Chitinophagaceae bacterium, assembly GCA_031378605.1. Taxonomy (GTDB): domain Bacteria; phylum Bacteroidota; class Bacteroidia; order Chitinophagales; family Chitinophagaceae; genus Endoryza. The sequence continues at coordinate 13,480 of JANNEK010000164.1, forward strand.
ACCCGGCCTTGAAACAGGCTTTTGGAAAAGCAAGGTTTTTGTGAAAAATATTTCGTTGACTGTGGAATAAAAAGCGAAGCGGTTTATGCCGCAAAAGCAACGAAAGCGAAGCGAATATTTTTTATAAAACCTGTGGCAAACCGAAGTGGCAACGAAGGTGCAGACCTTGCTTTTACAAAACCTGTCAAGAATTTTGCGATAGATAAGGATGAAGGGGTTTTTTAAAATGGATTTTTATAAAATCTACTTTGAAGAAGCTATACAATTTAAAGTAGCTGGAATTGTGTTTGCTGAGGTACGAAGCAATCTCAATTACCAATGTCATTAACCAGCACAGTTCTCCCGTCTTATTTGCCGAAGGCGTAAGAGAAATAAGACGGGAGTACTCTGCAGGGTCTGTTACAATTTACAAACTATTTATAATTACCGTTAGGGATTGCAGTGTAAATCCTTTCGGCAGAAAGATTGTAACGAAAAGCCCGACCTGAAAGGGAACGACATAAGGATAAAAAATTAGTTCTTTGTTTAATAAAAAATGGGTATATAGTATTTGAAGTGAAACAATTTTCCATAAGCTTACCCCAGTAAATAGCAGAAAACTAAAACGGTATAGAAATTGTTTAATATTTTACAATATTATTTTTACAACTATGACCAAGGCATTATATACCGATAAAAATAGTGTGGTAAATATTCTAACACAATCATTTGCAGATAATAAAAGTGTAAACTATATCGTAAAGCAGGATAGCAAAAAAGCGGTACGATTAAAGCGATTGATGGAGTATTCATTTGACACCTGTTACCGGTTTGGAGAAATTTTACTTTCTAATGACAAAAAAGCCTGTGCTTTAATAATTTTTCCAGAAAAGAAAAGAACAACATTAAAATCAATTGCAGCAGATATTAAGTTAATGATTTCCTGTATGGGTATAGGCAATGTAAGAAAGGCTATGCAAAGAGAAGCGGTGATAAAATCTATTCATCCGTTAAAATTGATTTGTTATCTGTGGTTTATTGGTGTAGATACAAATGAGCAGGGCAAAGGAATTGGCACTGCATTAATGAGAGAAATTATAAGCCGCAGTAGCGAATTAAACAGAACTATTTGCTTAGAGACTTCAACACTTAAAAATATTCCTTGGTATCAAAAACTCGGTTTTAGTATTTATAAAGAACTGGATTTTGGATACACATTGTATTGTATGAAAAAAGAATAATAAATAAATGACCATGCTGGTTTTTGGTACACAAATGCATCTTATTACCTTTCTATTTATTTGCATAGAAACAGTAGTGCTCTTTTATTTAAGTATTTACCGTTTAGCAAGACCTGATGATAAGAACACTTTCCTGAATATCATTCTTATTTGCTTATTAATATTCTACAACCTTACAGGCGGTTTACTACCCGATGCAGGTTTACCCGGCTCTTATCTTCTTCAAATGAGTATTGCGTATGGTACAGGATTTATTACTCCTTGCTATTTTCCTTATTATGTACATCATGCTTTTTATTTAGAGAAAATGAAGTTTCATGCATATAAAGGTGTTTTTATTTTCCTTATAGCACCGTACATAATTTTTGTATTTTTATTTCTATCAACTGGAAATCTTGAAACAGCAAAAAAACTTTTAATCATTCCAACCGCATATGCAGTGTGGGTGATTTTTACATTGATAAAAGCAGTTAGGTATAAGTATAAAAGTAGTTTTAAAACCAAAGAAGCTAAGGAAGAAATGGCTGTAGCTTTTTTAAGCTTAACGCCATGGGTTAGCCTTCCCGTAATTGATTATTTTAATTTAGGGCAGGCTGTTGAGGCTACAACTACTAACACAGGTTTTTTGTTATTGCTTGCTTTACAAATAAAACAACATATTGCAAAGGTAAAAGCAGAGCATAAGCAGTTAATTGAATCTAAGGAAAAACTGCTTGGCTGGAATGAAAAATTACAAACTGAAGTAGAAAAAAGAACCAGAGAAATAGAACGGCTTAGTACAGATAAAAGAATATTGGAGGGTTGCAGGCAGTACCAGCTTACCAACAGGGAAAAGGAAATTGCTGGGCTTATTTGCCAGGGAAGTTCGTATAAACAAATTGCCGAAAGTCTCTTTATTGCTGAAAGAACCGTAACTAAGCATGTGCAAAATATTTTTGACAAAGTTGAAGTGTGCAATAAACTGGAACTGCTAAATAAATTGACTATTATACCTGTAAACTAACCCGTTTATATTTTTCTTAACAGAAAATACGCTGAATTACTTACTAAAATAAGCTACTTAACGTAATGCTATTGGATTACTATTTGCAACTGATTTCTATAAAATGATTTTATGGAAAGTGCAGTAAAGGCAAATGGTATTGCCAATGAAACAGGGTTTACTAAATCTCTTTTAATTCAGTATAATGGTGGTGATTCTGGCACAAGATTAACAGTTCAGCAGGCTATTTGTAAATGGTACGTATTGTTTAATCAGGATGCAAATTTCAAAGGCATCAATGGTTTGTTATTCTCCGAACAACCACAGGAAAATATAATCAGTAGCCTGCAAACGGATATTGAACTGATACCATCAGTTTTAATGGATGAATTCATTTCAAATACGCTTATTCAGGATAAAAACCAATACATCCGTATAGTGCAGGCATTGCTCATTAACCTAAGTGATTGTTTAGTTTCAAGAGAAGATGAATTTCGTAATATTTGTAATGAGATAGAAAATATCTTACAGTTTATACAAAACTTTTTTTTCCAGCAATTTGATTTAGATAGTCGGCTGACACAATTTTATCTTTGTCAATTTTGTAAATGTTCTAAACTTAAGCTGCAATATTGGCAAATAAAATTGAATGACTCCCCTCTTATTGATGCACTAAGGGAATGTCTGGCTGATAAATTTATTTCTCCTGAAAATAATATCACTTACAGAAAAATAAACTACTTAAAATATATATTACAGGAAATAGAATTAGCAACATCCGTAATATCAGAAAAATATGTCAGGGAAGTTTTCATCTACAATAATTTTAACTCAGACTGTTTCATTAATTACGAAATAGAATTAATTCAAACAGAGCTCAGAGATTTTCAAACTAATCAGGAAGCAATTTTATTCTTGCAATCTGAACAAGGCAGAATCGCAAAACAAAAAATAAAATCAGGAATTTCTTTTGACAATCAGCAGCCTTCAATAAAGAAGCAATTGTCAGATTGGATTACTGAAGAAATAAAGCAATTAGAATTAAGAAATAGAAAAGCTGCCGATAAGGATTTGTTGATTGACCCTGAATCAAAAATTCAAACATCACTATCTGTGGCAAAGTTGGCCGTATTAATAAGGTTGATGGTGGTTGATAAAATAATCATCAACAAAAGTGTTGCCCCGATGTTGAGGACAGTTACAAAACTTTTTACCACTTTGCAGAAAGATGAAATTTCGTTTGGGAGTTTGGAAACAAAATATCATGCACCAGATAAAACCACATTGAATACAATGAAGGAAATGATGCAGAAATGGGTTGGGATCTTAGGAAAATTGTAGAAACTCTTTACATACATTTTCTAAGGTAGTACAAACCAGCTTACCCCAACTTAACCTGTTTTGGAAAAGTATTTGTAAGATAAAGTGTAACATTAAATTATTTACTATGTTCAACTCAATTTCTTGGAGCCAATATATAACAACGATAATCACTTTGCTGATACTTTATTATTGCTTTGTTGGTTTTAAATATTTTCGTTGGGAAATATTGAGCCTAATAGGTATTAAAAAAGTAGAGGATAATGCAATTGCTATCCCTGCTTTCAGCAATGTTAATCAAACTCTCAAAACAGAAAACCCTGAAGATTACCTGCCAAAATCAAATTTAGAAATTGATATTTCGCCATTGGTACAATCTTTTACTGACGAAACACAGGCATTTATAAACGGGGCAAATAACAATATACCTAAGCCAGAAATATTATATTCTTTACAGTTAATCGCTGCTAAATATCCTGCTCTTAAAGATGCTGATTGCAAAGATGAATTGATGCACAAGATTGTTGAGCAAGTGAATACTAAATATCCAGGTTTAGTTGAATTAAGTGATTTAAAAATCCTATGGAAATAATTTCAAAAAAATAATGCTTCGTTGGTGTAGTTAAGATTATGACGAATGGGTTAGTACAACGAAGCATTTTTACTTGTCTTCATCAATTAAAAATAAAATGTGAGTTATGAAATGTGTAAGAAAAGCAAAACAAATAAAAAGATGTATTCTTTCAATTGCATTAACTTCTTTATCGCTGCTTCTTAGTATCGTTGCCGCCGCACAAGATGGTAACGCAGGTATTAACGAAGCTAATACTAAAGTGAGAAGTTATTTTGCTGCAGGCGTAAACCTAATGTATGCAGTAGGTGCTATTGTTGGTTTAATCGGTGCTGTTAAAGTGTATCAAAAATGGAATAGCGGCGACCATGATACAGGAAAAATAGCTGCTGCATGGTTCGGTAGTTGTGTTTTCCTGGTTATTGTAGCAACGGTTATCAGGTCATTCTTTGGCATTTAAAAAAATAGTATGCAGGAAATATTAATAAACAAATTGCTGGAGTACATCAGGGATAACAACCCTGATATACTTTTTGCATTGGAAGCAGAAGCAACAGTTACCATCTGGCTTTCAGAAAAAGTAAGTGCTGTAGATACGCTGATTATACAATTGAAAGAGCAACAGCAACCTGACTATGAAATAGAAGAAACCTGCATGGATATTATTACAAAAGATTTGCGTCCTTCTAAATACAATTACATCTGCAATTTACTGGAAGAAGAATTTGAGCAACATTATCAGCAACTGTTACAAACTGGTTTGCTGCAACATGAAGTTATCAATATGATTCATCATTGTCAATCGACGTTTGACGATTTAAAGTTTTCTGAAGAAACCGAAGACAACCAATTTTTGCGTTATGCCATTATTGGGGCTGTAAGTGATTACCTGAATAGTGAGAATGAAAATGTGAGCCATGAGTTACAACAGCCAACAAAAACTGCAGGATAATATTGCAGCGATAAGAATAGCACTTGAGTATAATCATCGGCAAAAACTTTCTGATGCTCAGGTGCTTTCTTTAAAAAAGTATTCAGGCTTTGGTGGTTTAAAAGCAGTGCTTTTCCCTGATGGAAATATTGAAACATGGAAAGTCCTCAACGCATCAAAGCAGGATTTAAAGCTGCATCCTCAAATTACTGAGCTGCATAGTTTATTAAGGCAACACTTTAATAAGAAGGAGTATGACGAAACAGTTTTTTCTATCCGTAACAGCATCCTCACGGCATTCTATACTCCCGATATTATTCCACAAACTTTATTTAATGTTTTAAAAGAAAAAGGTATTGAGCCGAAAAATATCTATGAGCCCAGCAGCGGTGCTGGTGTGTTTGTAAGTCAGGCAGCACAAGCATTTCCTGCATTGCAAAATATTACTGCGGTTGAAAAAGATATACTAACTGGTAAAATATTGACTACTCTTGGCAATTCTTTATCTGTTCCTGTTTCTGTGCAGATAAAAGGTTTTCAAGAAACACCCACCGAAGAAAACGGAAAATTTGATATAATAGTCAGCAATATTCCCTTTGGTAATTTTAAAATATTTGATGAAGTTTATCGGGATGAAAACCTTACCGAAAAAATTCACAATTACTTTTTTGCAAAAGGATTAGATAAAATTAAAGATGGCGGTTTGCTAGCTTACATTACTACCGATGCTTTTTTAAATAACCCTTCCAATCAAATTGCCAGAGAATATCTATTTAATCATGCCGACTTCATTTCATTGAATGTAATGCCAGATAACCTGATGAAAGAAACAGGCAATACAGAAGCCCCCAATCATTTACTAATTGTTCAAAAGAATTTTAACAAACAATCTCTTTCAGAAAATGAAAAGCTTTTAATTGCCACTACTGAACAAGAAAACGAATTTGGTAAATATCCCCTCAATCAATACATCTCCCTGCATCCCGAAATTATTTTGGGCAATCAAATAAAGCCTGGCAAAGACCAATATGGTAAAGCACATGAAACCATCTGGCAGACAGGTGATATGAATTTAATTGCCACTCAATTAGCAGAAACAATCAGTAAAGGAATTGATGAACGGTTTAATAAAGCAGCTTTTGTTTTATCAGTTATAAGAGAAGAATTGCCAAAGGGCAAACAACTTACTTATACCACAATGCCAGAGAATAAACCCGATAGCAGTTCTGTTCAATTGGGTTTGTTCGACGTATCGCCTTCTGCAAACATCAACAGGGCAATGGCATATATCAACAGCCTGGATATAACAGTAGTTGATAAAAAAACGGCAAGGATCGCCAACATTATAAGAGCGTCTGATAAACCTGAGCATGAGACCTTCGTTTTGCTAACTGCAAAATCAATCGCATTCAAACAGTATGCTTATAAAATTTATTCTAATGCAGAAGAAATTCAGTTTCCTGCAAACTGGATGAGTGCATCTGCTGTACAAAATGAGTTAACAAATCTATCTCAACAATTAAAAGAATACAATCACCAATTTTATAATGAAGGTGAAGGCTTGTTTCATGTTTCATTAAATGATACTGATAAGTTAGATGTGTTAGAGAATCTTAATCCTTATCACAAAGAAGCAACCTTATTGGTACATAATAACCGGGTAGGATTTATTTCCTTTCTTGCCTCTGGTGATAAGAATGCGGTATTTCTCCCCAGCCTGCATGATAGAAAAGATATAGGGTTTTATCAACAATACACATCTGTAAGAGATATGTATTTATCATTAGTTGATAAAGAAAGTACAAATAGTATTGAGCAAACTGAATTACGAAAAGAATTAAACGAAGCGTATGATGCACTGATAAAAGGTTACGGTTTATTGAACTCATCCGTAAATCGTCAACGTATTTTAAAAGATGAAGCCTTTGGTTTAATCATGCTTTCATCATTGGAAAGAAAAGAAGGCGAACAATTTGTAAAAGCAGATGTGCTTACACAAACACTTATTCAAAAGCAGGAAGCATTTACAACCGATAATCCATTAGAAGCTTTGGCAAAAAGCCTGAATGATAAAGGCTTTGTGGATATTGAATTTATTGCTGCTGCAACAGATAGTACAGAGGCTGAAACTATACAAAATTTAGGCAATCATATTTATATAAACCCTGCAAACAATGAATGGGAAACCACCGACCAATTATTGAGTGGTAATGTGGTAAGCAAATTATTTATTGCCGCCGAAACTGTAGAAAAGAACCCTGATAATTTTCAACTGCAAAGAAGTTTAACAGCACTAGAAAAAAAACAACCTGAGAAAATCCCTTTTGAATTATTAGATTTTAATTTAGGCGAAAGATGGATTCCACAGGATTATTATAACCGCTTTGCATCACATTTATTTGAGCTGAATACAGATGTTAATTATTTCCCATCCTTAGATACATTTAAAGTAAAGGTTAGCGGTGGCAATGCTAAAACTAATCAGGAATATGCCGTTACAACAAAAACTGGCAGCACAACTTATGGTAATGTAATTCTTGAACATGCTTTAGAAAACACTTCGCCATTTTATACTTACGAAATTCAAAGAGGTGATAAAAAAATACGCCTGCCGGATAATGATGCCATACAATTAGCCCATCAAAAAATTGAAAGTATTCGAAATGGTTTTACCAACTGGCTGAAAGGTTTGCCTGATAAGGATAAAAAAGAATTAGAAGAACTCTATAACAATACGTTCAATTGTTATGTACTTCGGGAGTATGACGGCAGCCATTTACAATTTCCAGGATTGGATAAAAGAAGATTAGGAATTGAAGATTTATATAGTTCACAAAAGAGTTCTGTTTGGCGAATTATTCAAAACCGTGGTGCATTAATAGACCATGAAGTTGGCTTGGGCAAAACATTAACGATGGTGGTGGCTGCACATGAAATGAAAAGGCTACACATTGTAAACAAACCTATGATACTGGCATTGAAAGCCAATGTAAGGCAGATAGCAGAAACCTATCGCAAGGCTTATCCCAATGCAAGGATACTGGCTCCCGGTGAAAATGATTTTACCCCTGCAAAACGCTTGCGGTTATTCCATGAAATAAAAAATAATAATTGGGATTGCATTATTTTAACGCATGATCAGTTTGGCAAAATTCCGCAAAGCCCTGAAATACAAAAAGAGATTTTTCAAAATGAATTGGATAATGTGGAAAGCGATTTACATACGCTGAAAGATATGGGTGGTGAAATTTCCCGACGGATGCTAAAAGGATTGGAGATAAGAAAAAATAATCTCGGTATTAAACTGCAAATAATTGCACAGAATATTACTGAAAATAAAGATGCCGGTATTAACTTTAAAGAACTCGGTGTTGACCATTTGTTTGTAGATGAATCACACAAATATAAAAACCTAACATTTACTACAAGGCATGATAGAGTTGCAGGGCTGGGCAATCAGCAAGGCAGCCAAAAAGCATTGAATATGCTTTTTGCAGTAAGGGAACTGCAAGCAAAGTTCAATGCAGATTTGTGTGTAACCTTTTTATCCGGCACACCCATCAGCAATAGCCTAACGGAAATGTATTTGCTGTTTAAGTATTTGCGGCCACATGAAATGGAACGGCAGCATATTGAAAACTTTGATGCCTGGGCTGCAGTATTTGCAAGGAAGACGGTTGACTTTGAATTTTCGGTAACTAACGAAATTATTGCTAAAGAACGGTTTCGGCATTTCATTAAAGTGCCTGAACTGGCTTTGTTCTATAATGAAATCACAGATTATAAAACTGCCAAACATATCAATTTAGATAAGCCGGTATTGGATGAGCAGTTAGTAAATATTCCACCAACACCCGACCAGCAGGAATTTATAAAAAACTTGATGGCATTTGCAAAAACAGGCGATGCTACTTTAATTGGTAGGGCTCCATTAACTGATGATGAAGATACAGGTAGAATGTTGATTGCAACCAACTACGCCAAAAAGATGGCAGTAGATATGCGGCTAATTAATCCTTATTTGTATGAAGACCATCCCAACCACAAAGTAAATGTATGTGCAAGAAAAGTGGCAGAAATTTATCAGCAAAGTACAAAGTATAAAGGCACTCAAATTATTTTTAGTGATATTGGCACACCAAAACCAAATGCTTTTAATATTTATGATGCTATCAAAAATAAATTGATTGTTGATTTTAACATCCCCTCTAATCACATTACTTTTATACACGACTGGACAGATAACCAAAAGCCTGAGCTGTTCCGTAAAATGAATAATGGGGAGATACGGATTTTGCTGGGCAGCACAGAGAAAGCTGGTACAGGCTTAAATGTACAGGCGAAAGTTATTGCCATGCATCACATGGATATTCCATGGAAACCATCGGAACTGGAGCAAAGAAACGGCCGTGGTGCAAGACAGGGAAATGTTTTAGCAAAAACTGATTACGATAATAAAGTAAAGAATTTTATTTATGCAGTTGAACAATCATTGGATAATTACAAATTCAATTTGCTGAAGAATAAACAAACCTTCGTCAGCCAGATGAAAAATTGTGAATTGAATGTAAGAACGATTGATGAAGGAAGTATTGATGAAAAAAGTGGTATGAACTTCTCGGAATACATCGCTATACTTTCCGGCGATACAACATTGTTGGAGAAATCAAAGACGGAAAAGAAAATAGCTGTCTTAGAGAGTTTACGCAATGCCCATCATAAAGAAATAATACGGTCAAGGTTTCAGTTGGAGAATTTGGAAAGGGAGAAAGAAACTACTCAATCCACTTTGGGTAAATTACTATTAGATGTAACCAAATACAAAAACCAGTTGCAGTTTGATAAAGATGGCACAAAGCAAAACCCCATTCAATTGGATGGTGTTTCTACTGCCGACACAGAAGCCATTGGCATTCATCTTATCTGCTTATCTGCAAACTGGAAGCCTAAGCCTGATGAAGATGAGAACTTAAAAATAGGTAACCTTTATGGCTTTGATTTATACATCCGCAGACAAAAAGAAACCTACGAAGACAAAGGCATGTTTGAATACCGCTACCAAAATATCTTTTATGCTGAAAGTAAAGAAGGCGGTATAAAATACTCCTGGAATCAGGGGCATATCAATATTGACAACCCCAAAATTACAGCCCGTTATTTTCTCAATGCTATTGACAGGGTTGTTTCGTTAAAAGAAAAATATCAAAAGAATTTAAAGGAACTGGAAAACAATATTCCAATGCTGGAGAAGATTGTTGCAAAGCCTTTTGATAAAGATGGTGAATTGGTACAATTGAAAAAAGATGTATCAAGGTTGGAAAGAGAGATTAGTATTAAGATTCAGGAGAACCAGATGAAGCAGCATGACGTAACTGAAACTGTTATTAAAAATCCAGTTTTTCAGATGAATGCCAAGTCAGCAAAGTCATTGTTGCCTAAAAAGCAGGTGAGTGAAAAGAGTGTGAAAGGAATAAGAATTTAATCTGGAATATATTTAACTTTTATTGAAAAAATCATTTCATCTGGGCTTTATTTGTTCAGCAAGTATTTTATAGCGTTTTTCATTTCGAAAAGCTTCTAAACTATCATCGTTAATTAACCATTCATAATCTTTAAATCCAAAATCAATTGCCTTCTGCAAATTTGTAAAAAAATTTTCTTTATCATTTTGTAAAGCATAATACATTGCCCAGTTTCGAAAAGCCCTATGGTTAGTAGTATCAAGGCTTTCATATTTTTCTAAAGTAATTTTTGCCTCTTTAAAATATCTTCCCTTTATTTGAGCACATCCTAAATTGTTTAATAATTTTTTGAGGTCAATTTTAGGATTATAGGCGTATGCTTTAGCATAATTCGCAATTGCAGAATCGTAATTCCGAAGATTGTAATGGCATAAGCCTATTGAATTGAATAAATCTTTTTTAACTTGAAAATTATGTGAAGTATAATTCAAAGAGGAGTTAAAATCGGCAAGTGCAGGTTTATATTGATTTATATTAATAAAAACCATTCCACGCCAATAAATATATTTTTTGTCAATTTTTATCATATTCTCATAGTAGGAAGATTTTACTGAATTAGTTTTTTCACCGCTATTAATTAAGAGCCAAACTACATACCATAAGTCTAATACAGCATTATCATATTCTGGATTTCCTTCTATGAAATTAAACTCTCGGTTTATCATAGCTAATTCTTTATACTTAAAAGCGGAATCTAAGTTTCTTTCCCATAATAAGTATGCCGTACCCAAGTTGAATTCAGTTGTACCTATCCAAGAGTGCCTTGGCTTGTAAATTTGTTTATCAATTTCTAATGACTCTCTTAAACATTTAATAGCATTTTTTGGATTAGTTTTATTAATAGATAATCCATAATTATTCAAGTATTCAGACAGAGCGGATAATGAATTTTGACTCTTTGCTATTGAAACAGCTTTCTGAGAATAATGTTGTGCTGAGTCATTTTGTTCTAAGTTTTGAAAGACAAGTGCGATTCCGTTGTAAACCCGTGCTAAAGTAATGCTATCCAATTTAAATTTTTGAACATCCTCAATTGCGTACCTAAAATAAGTCAAAGCCATAGTATCATCATTTAAATACATCGAAAGTAAACTGCCTAAATTACATAATGTTGTAACAAAAAGGTCAGGGATGATATACTTTTTTGATACCCCCATTAATTGAATAGTGTAATCAAAATATTTTTTTGCTGAGTCAATGCTGCCCAAATCTTTAAAGAGCAATCCAATTTCATTGCCAATCTCTATCGTATGTAATGTATCGTTTGTTAGGGCTGCAATTTCGAGGCCTTTTTTAAAATAAATTAATGCTCTATTTAAGTTATTTTTCTCTCCCATACTTCGATTGAGAATACCTAAAGTCTCATAACCATAAATTACAGTTTCTTTTGAACCTTCATAATCACCATATTTTTTTATCCAACTTAGCAATTTGATAGAAACTGAATCAGCAATATAGATTTGATTGTTATTAAAAAAACTATATACATATTCAACGTAAATATCACCATACTTTTCCGCTGCACCTAATTCTTCAACATTATCAATTATTGCTTTATAACAATTTATTGCTGTTTTATAATCTAATAATAAGATTGCTCCCTCTGCTAATGTTTTTAATTCTTCTATACCTGACTTAAAAGATATAACACTGCTTTTTATTTGTTTGGAAGCAAGGTTAGCATCAAGTGTTTTTATTGCTTCCTGAACTAACTTGCCTTGATTTAATAAATTGATATATGTTATTACTCTTTCATTAGCTCCATCTCTATTAATACTAGCTATTCGAAAGGCTTGTTTGTATATTTCTATTGAGTCATTTTGAGTTTCTAATTTTTCAATCTTTGCATTTAAATTAACCACGGTTTGACTCAGTATATTAGAATTGCCTTTAAATTTTATTACTTCTTTTTTTAATCTGGTTATTTCGTCTTCATTCGACGCTTTTATTATTTTATAATAACGCATTGCAGCAATATCTCTACCTCCTTTTTTGCACACAATTATTTCATGTACTTCATTGGGGTCTGAGGATATATAATTTTTAAGCTCCTTATCATTTACTACTTCAATTGGCGTATTATTCCCGTCAGAGGAATCAATTTGAAGTTCAATTTTATCGCCTGGTTTTTTATTTGGGTAGATTAAATTAAATTTTCCAGTTTCCGTAGAATAAAATGTATTTGCCTCTTTTTGTTTATCCCTTACACCAACCTTTACTGCAGGCTTTTTACCACTACTTTGAAATAAAACCACACCTGAAAATTGATTATTTTGTCCCCAAGTTAATAAGATGCACTGGCAAAAAAAATAAGTTAAAAATAATTTCTTCATGATTAATATTTTAAAGGCGGCAGTTTTACTTGCCCTTTTGTAGAATTAGGTAAGAAAATATCTGAATATTCCTTAAAGCCCTCAGCAAAAAAATTTATTTCATGCTTATCCTTTAGCATATAATCAGGAAGTGTTAAGTTAAAATCGCCTTCCGAATTAGTGTAGATTGTGGTATCAGCTAGTTTTACTCTGACATTTTTAATTGGCTTGTCATCTTTCTTTGAAGATACGTTTCCTGATATATACCTTAATGCATTATTAGGCTTTATTGATAAACTAATTCTTTCATTAGAAAGGATAATTGAATCTGATGATAATTCCCAATATTCATCTTCTAGTTTAATAGGTAATTTTTTATTAAGCCACTTTGAATTTAGTTCTGGAAAATAACTTTCGTTGTTGGAATTAACCAAAGCTGTTTCAGTTTTCCCATCAGGTAAAAGTAAAAGTAGCTTGGCAGGATATTTTAGTATTGGATATTCTGATAGATTCTTTAATCTTTTGTCCTTAGCTAAAGTAACACTAACCCCAAAAGGAGCAGTATGGTTTCGAATAAAAAAAATTGTTGCTATAATTACACAAACTATTACGGTGATAAATGCAAAACGCATATTTGTCGAAAGAATTCTCCGAATATCATAAATGTGAGATTTAATACTTATAATATCTGCATGTAAGTATTTATACTGATTTATAATTTCATTAAATCTCTCATCTAAGGCATTACTAAATTGAACTTCGAGTTTTTGGGGTTCATTCCATTCTTTTACAAGCGATTTTAATTGCCCAATCTTGTGAGGTGAAAGCTTGGTAATTCTACCTAAAAATTTATTGTTTTTTATTTCACTTTCATTACTTTCCTGAATTTTAATTAGCTTATTAATTCCTGCTAATGTCTCTTCAGAAAGCATCCTTTCCATGGCTCTTCTGGCAGCTCCATTTTTATCATGTTTTAACCTTTCGCCAAAATAAAACTGAGTTAAAGGCAAGAATTTTTCAATAAAGAAATTTGAAAAATTTGTATCAATATTTTGTTTTTCTATTTCCTCCTTAAGCCTCTCATTTAAAGCTTTTGAGATTGTGTTTTCGCCATCATCACGATATAAAAATTGGTTTTCTTTTTTTGAATCTGAAGCGTAAATAATTTTTTTCAATTCATTTTCTTCAATTGTATAACCCTGTTTGGGTGAGAATTCTTCAAAAAATTCTTTCTTAAACTTCTTAATAAAATTTTTAGTCTGTTTGCTTAACGGTTTATCAGGATATTTGTCTTTATATAATACTTCAATTCCCTCAACTGCATCTTGCATAGACTCAATCAATTCTCTTTGTATATCATGATTTAGTTCATTTGGCCTTTTGTTTTTAAACTGTTCAATTATTTCTTCGCCAATGGGTGCAATAAATTCACTCCCGATATGCGTTAATAAATGACTTAATACTAGAAAAACTGGTCCACCACCATGAGATAAATGCTCTGTAGCTACTGCACCTAAGAAAGCCGTAGCAAAACCGCCTGCTTTACCTATAGTTTTATTAAAAATTTGCATATCTAAAAATACAAATAATACCTTAATTATAGCATCGGTTAAAAGGTAAAGTGTGCATATTTTGGTAGGTATATGATTTTCGATAAAAAGTTGTCCTACCCCTTTTACCCCTCACTGTATTTCCTTGGATAACTTTTTGCTCCTACTTTCTTTTGCAAAACAGCAAGCAATCATGTCCAACTCCGTCTATCAAATCAACAAAGGTATCAACAAGTCCATTGAGTTTAAGGGGCTAAAGGCACAGTACATCTGGTATTTAGGTGGCGGGCTGGTTGTGTTGCTTATTTTATTTGCAGTATTGTATTTAGTAGGCATCAATATGTTTATTTGCCTGGGGGCGATAATTATTTTAACCACTATACTGTTTATGTATGTATATAAACTCAGCCGTACTTATGGTGAGCATGGGTTGATGAAAAAGATAGCACAAAAAGCAGTACCTAAAATCGTCAAAAGCTATTCCATCATTAAATTAAAAAAGCAGTTGTTGAAATGAAAAACCTTTTTGATATACTGCCGGTGTATGGTGTAGAGCATGATGCAATCCTTTCTAAAATGGGTGATGTAACAGCGGTGTTTAAAGTGGAGTTACCGGAGTTGTTTACCATGAGCAATGATGATTACGAAGCCTTCCATCATAGCTGGATAAAAGCAATTAAAGTATTACCTGTTGGTACCGTGTTCTACAAACAGGATTGGTTTACCGAGGCAAATTATAAAGCAAACTTTACTAAAGAAGATACCAGCTTTCTTACCCGTAGCAGCGAACGGTTTTTTAATGAACGGCCATACTTAAATCATGCCTGTTATATTTTATTAACTAAGAAACCTGTCAATAGAAAAATCTCTACTTCCATATTTTCAAGTTTATTAAGAAAATCAATTGTGCCGGAAGAAACATTGCAGCCAAAGCACTTTCAGGATTTTATGAACTATGTTGGGCAGTTTGAAAAGATAATTACCGATAGTGGTTTTGTTACTATGCAACGGTTAAATAATGAATTGTTATTCAACCTCATCATTCAATACCTCAATCTGCAATGCGATGAGGCGGTGATAAGAGATATTGAATTTAAAGACGAAATGAAGATTGGTGAAAACCATTGCCAGTTATTTACAATGGCAGATGCAGAATTTGTTCCGGCTTTATGTGGTTCAAGAATAAGCTATGATAAATACTCAACCGATAAAACAAAATTTAGTGTTGGTTTTGCATCACCCATCGGGCAACTACTAAGTTGTAATCATATTTACAGCCAGTATGTTTTCATAGAAGATGTACAAAAGACTATTCAAAAATTAGAGAGTAAGAGATTGCGGTTACAGTCACTTGCAGCATACAGCAGGGAAAATACAATCTCAAAAGAAGCTACAGATGATTTTTTGAATGAAGCAATTGGTGAGCAACGGCTGCCTGTTAAAGCTCATTTTAATATTTTGGCATGGACGGATAAAAAAGAAGAACTAAAACATATTCGTAACATTTGTTCCTCTGCATTAACACAAATGGATGCTACGCCAAAATTAGAAACCACTGGTGCTGCACAAATTTATTGGGCAGGTATTCCCGGCAATGCTGCCGACTTCCCTATGAACGATACTTTTGATACTTTTAGCCCACAAGCTTGTTGCTTTTTTAATTTAGAAACCAATTACCGTTCCTCTGTAAGCCCCATTGGTATTCGCCTTGGAGACAGGCTTAGTGGCAAGCCTGTGCATGTAGATATTTCGGACGAGCCAATGGAAAAAGGCATCTGCACCAATCGCAATAAATTTATTTTGGGCCCTTCTGGCAGCGGAAAATCTTTCTTTACCAACCACATGGTAAGGAGCTATTACGAAAAAGGCACACATATTGTACTTGTAGATGTGGGTCATAGCTACAAAGGATTGTGTGATATGGTTGGTGGCTACTACTTTACTTATTCTGAAACAAAGCCCATCAAATTTAATCCCTTCTATATTGGCGAGGGAGATACTTTAGATACTGAAAAAAAGGAAAGCATTAAAACCCTGTTACTTGCCCTTTGGAAAAAAGATAATGAAACCTTTAACCGCAGTGAATATGTAGCTCTTTCAAATGCGTTGCAATTATATTTTGAGAAAGTGGAAAAGAATAAAAGCATTTTTCCCTGCTTCAATACATTTTATGATTTTTTAAGAGAGGACTTTGTAGAAAAACTGAAAGGCGATAATGTAAAAGATAAGGACTTTGATGTTTCTAATTTCTTGTATGTACTACGGCCTTATTATAAAGACGGTGAATTTGATTATTTACTGAATGCGGATGAAAACCTGGATTTATTGCAACAGCGGTTTATAGTGTTTGAACTGGATAATATTAAAGACCACCCAATTCTATTTCCGGTTGTTACCATTATCATTATGGAAGTATTCATTTCCAAAATGAGAAAGCTGAAAGGTATTAGGAAAATGATTTTAATTGAAGAAGCCTGGAAAGCAATTGCAAAGGAAGGGATGGCAGAATATATCAAATACTTGTTTAAGACAGTCAGGAAGTTTTTTGGCGAAGCGATTGTAGTTACACAGGATGTAGAAGACATTATTTCATCACCAGTGGTTAAACAGGCTATCATCAACAACAGTGATTGTAAAATATTGTTAGACCAAAGTAAGTATCAGAATAAGTTTGACCAGATACAGGAATTATTGGGATTGACAGAAAAGGAAAAGGCGTTAGTGCTATCTATAAATAAAGCAAACGACCCAACAAAAAAATATAAGGAAGTATTCATAAGCCTCGGTGGTGTATTGAGTAAGGTATATCGTACTGAAGTATCACCTGAAGAATACCTGGCTTACACTACAGAAGAAAAAGAGAAAGTGAAAGTACAGGCTTATGCGGCAAAGTTTGGTGGCGATATTCAGAAAGGGATTGCAGCATTGGCAGAAGAAATGCGTAATTAATCACACTAAATAATATGTTATGAAATCATTATTGTTTATCTCAATTGTTACGGCATTTATTTTTGCTGGTTGTGCTTTTGCAGAAAGCGATGCTATCAAAGAATTTATTCCCGGTACTTATACCCGTTCTGCAAAAACAGAATTTGGAAAGGAGTTTGATACTCTTGTTATTACCCTGCAAAACAAGCAAGCCAACGAATATAAAATACAACGAAGATGGAAATACGACAGGGTACTGGATAGCAAACCGATAGAACCGGAATATAAAATAACTCAAACTTCTGGTTTGTATGATGGCGAAAAAAAAATATTACAGGAAACAGAAACCCTGGAATTTTTCACTTTTGATATAGAAAAGAAATTGCTTTTTAATGGTGCAAACAAATTCACTAAAATAAAATGATATGAAAAAGTTATTGGTAGTTGTGGAATTAGGATTGTGCTGTATGATTTTGCCAGTAAAGGAAACACAGGCACAAATACCTATTTACGATATTATTAAAAAAGCTATAAAAAAAGTAATTGTAGCAGCGGATCTGCAAATTCAGCGGCTGCAAAATAAAACCATCTGGCTGCAGAATACCCAAAAGACATTAGAGAATAAAATGAGCCAATTAAAGCTGAATGAAATAAGGGATTGGGTACAAAAGCAAAAGAAATTATATGAAGATTACTTTGAAGAATTGAAGAAAGTAAAATCGGCACTGGCGAATTACAAAAGGGTAAAAGATATTATTGAACAGCAGTTAGCGATGGTAAAAGAATACAAAGGTGCCTGGGCATTGTTTCGGCAAGATAAGAATTTTACTTCTGATGAACTGGATTATATGCTTAACATATATACAGGCATAATGGATGAAAGTGCAAAAAATATTGACCAGTTATTTATGGTGATAAATTCTTTTGCTACACAAATGGCTGACGCTAAACGGCTGGAGATAATTAACAGCGTTGCTGATAATGTGCAGCAGCAATTGCTCGACTTGAAAGAGTTCAACAACCAGAATAAAATGCTGAGCCTACAGAGGGCTAGTGAAAAAGGTGAGATTGAGTATGTGAGAAGATTGTATGGGATTGGGGGGTGAATAAGATTTATAGCAGCATCTGTTATTACTGTAATTTGAGATTTTTTTAGCAGAGCTATTTCAGATTAAGATAACAAAAAGGTTTACTCCCTTCGGAAGCAACCGCAGAAAATCAAATCCTGCAATTTCATTTATGCCTCATTCAAATATACCTGTAAGATTGGGCCAACACCATGCCAATGGTCTTCTCCTTCATCTGCATCATGGGGTAAATGACCTACATACCAGAATACCACATCTGTATTATTATCAATAGCATCATGTCTGGTAAATGCAATGTCATCTCTTTCATTCCTCCACCATGGTCTGTCTTCAATAGTCCGATATTTTCTAATGTAAAAATCACCTTTTGAAAAATTATCTGCCCTTGCATTATCTGTAATATTTGGCTTAATAAAAACACCATTTCCTGTATGGGTATTCTCAATAAGCCAATGATGATTGATGTCATTTTTTATTGTTCCTATTCCTTCCGTTTGATAAAAACCGGTAAAAAAGTCATTTGTGTAGTTAATTCTATTTCCTCCACCATCAACATTAATGTGAAACCGCCAGTATGGGTGATGTCTGTGTTGTTTGTGGCTTTTAGGGCAGGATAAACCTTTACTCCATAATCTTACAAAGATATAACCTCCTTTGTCTACATAGTAACATTGATAAAGGTGATATGCCCCAAGTACCATATAAAAGCCAATTTCAAGGACAGTTCCGCTTCTAATCTCTCTTAACTTAAGATAGTCCTGTCCCTTGTCAACCCAGGCCTGATCCCATTTGATGACATCATTAACTGGCTGGCATTGATCTTTGAAATCCAATTGAGGGTCAAAATCATATTCTACTCTAATTACGGGAAGGCTTAATTTGTGGAATATTGATATTCCTTTATAGCTTCCATGTAAAAGTGCAAGACCTTCAAAGTCGGTAACATCATAATCAAAAATCCAATCTCCCCAAGTAATATTACCGTTTCTATTTATCATTTTTATTTTTTTAATATTGATTTTTGAATACAGGGGGCCTCCCCAGCTATCAGTACTTTTTCCTCATTCATATCTACCTTGGCATAAAATAAAGGTGGCAGCTCTTTAAATTTATCATAGGTTTTGGTAAACATAATACGAATAACCCTGTGTCCAAACGAGGGATGTTTTTTATCAGTTAATGATTCCAAAATAGCCCCTGCTTCTAGTTTGCTGACATAGCCAGATATTCTTTTATCACTTTTTGCTAACTTAATTGCAAGCTGTACCTCTTCATATGTTGCGGTTATGTATATTTCAAGGTTAGCATTTATTGTCAGTTTTTTCTTCTGGTCTATAAATACTTCAACTGCCTGCTTTAAAGAATAACTATAAAAAATAACTCGAAATTCAAATGGCTTAACTTGTTTTGTTGCCCCCTTATATTTATAGTGCATTTGTGAAATATGCTGGGTAACAACATGTATCCAATGGCTGCCAAGGATTTTAACGATTTTTTTATTACTCAGAGCAGATGCAGTGGCTTCTTTGAATAGTTTAATATCCGGAGTATTAAAACCGCTATCCTGCGGAATAAACAGCTTTGATGATTTTGAATACACGATTGGCGGCCAGCCTTTTTCTTTATCAAATTGATTTAGAAAATGAGTTGTCGCTTTAATTTGCTCAAGATTTGGTATTCGTTTGTCTGTAAATTCAGAAATCGCTTGTTCAGACGATTTAACTTTCTTTGAAGTATAGTTTGTCATACCTGATTTCTTTTTTAAACTAATTAGAGTAATACAATTTATATTTTTTTCCAACTCAAGTTATATCTTATTTAAATATAAGTTAATTTAATTGTTTCTGCAAATCTTAATATGCAGACTTTGAAATTTTACCAGTGGATAGCCCTACCTCCCTTACCCCTAATTAATAAAATCTGGAAAATGATTTGCTGCCACATAGCTTATTGTGAACAGTGAAAATTGAAGTACATGAAAAAGATAATCTTACTCCCAGTTATTGCAGCTTTATTATTTAGTGAGCTGAATGCCCAAGGGTTAAATGAATTGCTTAACCAAAAATCAACACAAAAAAAATACCTGCTGCAACAGATTGCAGCCTTGCAGGTTTACATCAGCTATGCTAAAAAGGGTTACAACATAGTAAGCAGCGGTATCAACACCATCAGGGATATAAAAAAAGGTGAACTCAATCTGCACAACACATTTTTCAATTCTCTCAAAAGCATCAACCCAAAAGTAAGCCGGTATGTAAAAGTAGCTGATATAATTACTTATCAGGTTCGTATTATCAAATTGACAAAACAAACAATGAAATCTATCGGGGAAGCTAATCAGTTTACACCTGAAGAAGTGGAGTATTGCAAAAAAATATTTGAAGCTTTGCTGGATGATTGTGTTGAATCAATTGATGAATTACTTGCAGTAATTACCCCAGATAAATTAACGATGAACGATAATGAACGGCTTACAAGAATTGGCAAACTGTATTTAGATATGCAGGACAAATTCACCTTTTGTAATGTAATGAGTGAAGATATTGGCATACTTACTTTGCAGCGCATGGGTGAACAAATGGAGATTAACAGATCTAAACTTATAAACGGAATCAAATGAAAAAATTGATATTGGTACTTGCCTTGTCTACAAGTGCCATAAGCGGCAATGCCCAAAGTGCAGAAGTGCAGCAATTACTATTGAATATAGAAAAGCTGGCACAGTTTAAAAAGATTTTGAAAAACATGAAAGATGCTTATAAAATAATCTTCAAAGGATATACTGCTGTTAAAGATTTATCGCAGGGAAATTTTAATCTGCATAAAACATTTTTAGATGAATTAATGGAAGTAAGCCCGGCGGTGAAAAAGTACAAACGCATTGCTGATATTTTTAAGTATCAGTTACGAATTACAAAGGAATACAAAGCTGCCTATAATCAATTTAGGGAGGATAAACAGTTTACGCCGGAGGAGATTGAATATGTAGGCAAGGTGTACAGCAACCTGTTTAATGAAACCTTAAAAAGCCTTGAAGAACTGGCAATGGTTATTACAGCAGGTAAATTAAGAATGAGTGATGATGAACGGCTACAGGCAATTGATAAAATTTATGAAACGGTAGTTAACCAGTATTCTTTTTTAAATGAGTTTAATAATAATACTGCTATACTTTCCCTGCAAAGAAAATCGGAACAAGCTCAAATTGAAATGTCTCGAAGAATTTATGGCATCAATAAATAATCAATTTTCTAAGAATCTACCATACAATGTAAAATGTATCAACCGGCGGTTTGGGTTTCTTTTTTTGTATAGAATCTTTATTAAAGCTGTATGAATCAGGTCTATTCTTCATATTAGATAAAATAGAGTCTGATGTATAATTATTAGTAGTTTTATCTGTGCCAGTATTTGTATTATCCGATTTTTTATTTGATAAATCTTTATTCCTGTCTTGCATTATATCATTCTTTGGGCTTACCGAAGGCTGTAAATGAATTGAGTCCGCAAATGTAATATTCTTTACAATATTTCCTTTTTTGATATTTGAATCATTGCCTTTGTTACTGTCTTTTTTCGTTGCTATACTATCCGATTGATTAAGTGCATTTGATTTTATATGAGTTGACTTATCCGATTGCAACTTGTCAACTGATAAAAAATAGTAACTAAATAATGATACAATAAACAGCAAAGTAAAAAATAGCCAAAAGAAACGCCTCTTTTTCCTCTTTTGCCGCTCTGCTAAAAAACTGCTGTAAGAAGAATGAAGCAAAGTTACCTCAGGTGTAAACTCATTCAGCTTATGCTGAATAAACCCATCAAATATATCTTCAACTTTATTTTGCATGAATGATATTTTAGTTGATTTGTAACATGGTTATTTTTTCTTTTAAAATGGTTCTTGCCTGGTTTAACTGCCATTTAGATGTGCCTGCCGAAATTTTTAATGCCTCACCTATTTTAATATGAGTGTAGCCTTCCATTACATACAAGTTAAATACAAGCCTGGTTGCATCTGGTAATGTTTGCACCAATGCCATTATTTCTTTCTCTGAAATATTACTATACACTTCTGGCAAAGTATTATTCAATTTCAGTTCGTCTTCATTAACTTCTTTGACCGGATACTTAACAACTTTTCTCAACTCATTAAGGCAGGTATTCACCACAATTGTTCTCACCCATCCTAAGAATGGGCCATCGCCCCTGTACATTTTTAGTTTATCAAATACAGTATGCATGGCTTTATTAAAACTTGCTGCAGCATCCGCTTCATTTGTATGATAACGAAAGCTTACTTTCATCAAATTCATGAAGCAGTATTTATACAGCAATTCCTGGCTTTTGGGGTCATTTGCTAAACAGCCTTTAATATGTATATCAATATTTTCTTCCATTCACTTTACCCTGTAGCCGATTTTTATACCTATGTTGGGAATAATAAAGCTGTTACCAACAAGGGGAGTTAGACTTACCCCCCACATTATTTTGCCTTTGACAGGTTGACGGCGATAGCCTATTGAAAAAGCACCATATACATTAGGTATTCGTCTATTAATATTTTGAATAAAATATTCGTACTCGTTTGACAGTAGTTTTCCATTTCGCCATTTAAAAACATACACTGCACCCAATGCTAATTCTAATAACTTATATTTTTTCCCCAGTAAATAGTTAACCATAAATGGTAATAGTAGGGTGTTGTATTTTAATACATCACCTGAGTAGTTAACAGTATTTATTGGTAAGAATTCAATTCCCGTTCTCAAACCCCATTTATTTTTAATTTCTTCATTAAACCTAAAATCATAGTTTAGGGAATATGCACCACCGCTCCCAAGTATTTCTAAATAGACAAACCTATTTTTTACAGGAGCTTTCTTTTCCTTTTTAATTTCTGATGTTTTTTTAAGCGTATCCAGCAAAGGGTAAATACGTTGCATTTTCCAGATGTCTTTCATTAAAAGCTGAATGGTATCTTTCTCTTTTGTCCTCACAATCTTTACATACTTGGCTGGTGCCTGTTCTACAATCAGCCCCTCATAAATGGTGGTGCTATCATTCAGGTATATTTTGTCTGTTATTCCATTTGATTGTTGAGCAAAGCCACTAATACATCCCAACATAAAAAATGGTAAAAAAATAGTTTCATTGGTATTATTTCTTTGTAAAAATTTAGGGCATGATTGAATTAGTTCCAATCATGCCCAGATAATTTATTTGCGGATGTAAGTATCCATTTCTGTATATGTTTTACCAGGCTCTACTATTGTTCTTTTTATCCTTAACTTGTTTTGGGTGATATAGTCAACTGTCCAAAAAATAACTTCGCCATTAACAAAGCCTGGAATATCACGGGTAATGGTTTGCTTTAATGTAGTTCCTTGTAAATCCCATGTGCCATAAGTGCCAGAAGCGTAAGGCATATAACAATCTATTGAACCAAATTGAACATCTGCATTACCATTTAATTTAAACTTGTAAGTGTCGTCATTTTTACAAGGTTCAAGCTCCGAGTTATCTACTAAATCTGGGCTATATATAAGGGCAGTATGCTTTAATACCCAATCAGTATTTATTAAAGCACCCTTCATTTGAGCAAAATCTGTTAATGATGGCTCTTCTGCAATAGTCTTCTCTTTTTGGCAAGAAAAAAGTACGGTGCCAATCATAATGATTCCTAAAATCTTTTTCATGTTATTAGTTTTTCGTTTAAAATTTTGTTTCATTACTATGACACAGGTATTTTAAAAAGGGTTGGGGTTTTACTACCTTTTATTTTAATTAGCAGAACAACTTGAAGTGAAGTAAAAAATGATGACTTCGATTATAATCATCCAACCTTTATGCAACTAATATATTCGTGTATTTTGAAAAAGTGATGCTTCTATATAATTTCATTATTCAGGTAAGACTGGTAAATTTTGTTTATTGAAAAGAATCAACCCTACTAAGCCTAACATTACACAAGTTAAAATCCAATATATAGGTGCCCGTTCAAAAAATAAAACATACATTACTGTTACTGTAAACAAAACTAAGCCAAGGTAAAACCACAAAATATCTGATTCTATTTTTCGATTAGTAAACGCTTACATTTATATATTTGGCAAACCTAATTTTACTCACTTCTTATTTTTTAAATTAACTTCTACTTCTAAAGTTATTTTTTTCCCTGAGATAAATGTAAACCCTACAAAAGTTAAAACATCATTTGAGTCTATTGTAAGAGTGCCTTCAATATCATTATGCCTCATTAAGTATAATGCTACATCATAATTATCTATTAGCTCTTGTGTAATTATTATTTCAATTTTTTCATTTTCATATTTAAACGGTATACAGTTAAAATATAGCTTTGGAGGATATAAAGCAAAAC
>JANNEK010000165.1:0-2494 GCA_031378605.1 Chitinophagaceae bacterium
ATCAATAAAAGTGCTATCAATATCATCGACGGTAGTGGCCTTTCGCCACAGAACCGGGTAACCGCTAATGCATTGGTAAGTGTTTTGCAGTATGCCAAAACACGTTCATGGTTTTCCTCTTTTTATAACGCAATTCCCGAGTACAACGGTTTAAAAATGAAAAGTGGTTCTATCAATGGGGTGAGGGCTTTTGCGGGTTATCAGAAGGCAACTAAAGGAAAAGAGTACACGTTTTGTTTAATTATTAATAATTTTAATGGGCCAGTTGCTGAAGTTGTACAGAAAATGTATAAGTTGCTGGATATTTTGAAATAATAAGTAGTTAAACCTTTCCTTCGATATACCTTTCCAATATTCCCTGCAAATTTTTTCTAACGTAAAACCCCGGTCATGCCTAAACAGAATTTTAAAAATCACAGTCGTATTATTTTTCTCTGGCATTATATTACTCTTGGCGTAATTGTAGCTGTA
This sequence comes from Chitinophagaceae bacterium, assembly GCA_031378605.1. Taxonomy (GTDB): domain Bacteria; phylum Bacteroidota; class Bacteroidia; order Chitinophagales; family Chitinophagaceae; genus Endoryza. Next base: position 472 of record JANNEK010000165.1, read on the forward strand.
CTTATTGGAAGTATCATTAATTTGGTAAAGTCGTCGAAGGAAAATATTTATTCCGCTTCGTTGCTGATAACAATTTCGTTGATTCTTGCAAGTATTTTTTGGTATGCCCGTGCATTTGCGCTTAAAGCTCAGGACCGGGCTATCAGGGCAGAAGAAAATCTCCGGCATTTTGCATTAACCGGAAAGTTATTAGACAAGCGTCTTCGTACCAGTCAGATCATTGCCCTACGATTTGCACCCGACCAGGAATTTATTGAGCTTGTAGAAAAAGCCGTTGAAAATAAATTGCGAAGTTCAGAAATTAAGAAATCAATTGTTAATTGGAGGCCGGACCATCACCGGGTTTAATAGGACACGGGAATTTTAGAAAGTGATTAGGAATTGTAATCAATGATCCTTTATCAGAGGCCATTCATAATTATTGAATAATAGAGTTGGGTTTATCAATAGGATAACTTATTCTTTTAAAAATAAGTCGTTAATTTTTCTTTTAATGCTGCTGGCATTATTGTTTTTTCATTAGTAGCAGCTTTTATAAAGTACAATACTACTTTGCCTGAAGTAAGTAGGTTTTCTTTTTCATTATAAACTTCCTGTTGAAATTCTATCCGGTATCCTTCCGGTAGTTCTTTCAACATTGTTTTAACGGTCAATAACTCATCGTAATGAGCGGGCCTTATAAATTTAGCGTGCCATTCTACAATCGGCATTATGATTCCCATTTCTTCCATATCCTTGTAGGTATACCCCAATTGACGAATCGATTCGGCGCGGCCCACCTCAAAATACTGCGCGTAATTACCATGATAAACTACATTCATCTGATCGGTTTCAGCATAGCGTACCCGAATGTTGGTTTCAGAAATAAACATAAAAAAATATTTTTTCAAAAATAAGGTTTTGCGATTTTGCATTTCATACTGAAAAGGAAATGTTAATTGGGGTACTTATCCACAGGTGTTTGGAACGATGTTTGGATAACAATAAAATAATTGGAAACTTTAGATCGTTAACCCAGCACTATGGATATTGGAATAAAAAAATTTGCATCAATCGTAGCAGTTCTTGTTCTCTCTTTTAATTCGCTTTTTGCACAGCAAACACGTTTTCTTGCGGATCCTCAATTAGCTTTCAAAGAAGCAAAGGAGTATTTTCAGCGGGAGCAATATAGCCTTGCCTATCCCTTATTAAAAACGCTCGAATTGTATTCAAAGGAAACGGACAGAAGTAATAACGCCATTCAATACCAGGAAATAAAATATTATACAATTGTTTGCGGCTTAAAACAAAATGAAGAAGGAGCTGCGCGCAAGGCCGAAGATTTTATTGGATTGGAAGATAATGAGGCCCGTGTTGAAATGATGAGCTTTCACCTTGCTGAATATTTTTTCCGAAAAAATAATTTTGCAAAAGCTATTGACTTGTACGACCAGGTTTCAATTGATAACCTAAGCAACCGTGAAATAGCGGATATGAAATTTCACCAGGGGTATTCGTTTTTTACTGTGCAGCGTTTTGACCGGGCTAAGAACTCATTGAATGCTATCAGGTTGTTAAAAGGCGATCCCAACTACGACGCAGCAAATTATTATTACGGGTTCATTTCATTTAACGACAAAAATTATCGGGATGCACTTGAGGCTTTTAAAGTAGTGGAAGATCATTCCGATTTTGGTAAGGTTGCGCCCTATTATATTTCTGTAATTTATTACATGCAAAATGATAAGCAAAAGGCCTTTGATTATGCGGAGAATAAGTTGAAACGGGGAAATCTTTTTTATGAAAAAGAAATGCAGCAATTGGTGGGCCATGGCTATTTTATGCAAAAGCAATACGTTAAGGCATTGCCCTACCTGGAGAATTATATTGCGAAAGCAGAAAAAGTAACAAGGGAAGATTTATATGAAGTTTCTTATTGTTATTATAGCGTCGCTAATTGGAATAAGGCCATAGAGGGCTTTAAGCAATTAGGAGGAAAGGAAGATACACTTGCGCAAAATGCTATGTATTTATTAGGCGATGC
>JANNEK010000176.1:0-2783 GCA_031378605.1 Chitinophagaceae bacterium
CATTTGTCGAACCATAAACAGTTTCGCAATATGTCCTTTTGAAATAAAAGTAATTTATTATTGTCGAGGTACGGCTTAAAAAATAGATACTAAAATGAATCTGTCTTACCGCGAATAAAAAGTTTGTTACGAATTATTTTGCAATAAGAATTTGTGTCGAACCAGTATTGCCGTTAACGAACAGGGCTTTGTGCAGGTTGGGAAATAGAATTCCGTCCGCCCGGAACCGCTGTTGATTGAAAAACTGTCGATGAAGATAACAACAAAAAGCCAAATAGCATTCCGTCAAGCCCGAACAAAAGCAAAATAGAATTACAAATGCTCATTGTTATTCCGTCCGCCCAACTTGCACAAAACCCAATGTTAGTGGCAGTTTTATTAGGTTTTTTCCCATTCCATATTAAAAAAATCTAAATCACTAATCTTTGACTCTTGGCTTGTTTCTTCTGTTACAACCTCATTTTTATTTATGTCGTTTAAAGAACAACCAATTATTATTACACGATTGTCATTTAGGACTAAAAATCTTCTGTGTTCTTTACTTTCACATTTTTTAACTTCAATGTTAGTTTTTCCTTCACTATTAAAGTTGTCAATGACTGTATTGTCAAAAACTGTCAAAGTTTTTGTAGTTAGGCACTCTAATTTGTCGTCAAATTCAGCACCTAATTTCTTTAGTGAAATCAAAGTTATTAAAGATTTTAAGTCAAAATACGGGTCAAATATTTTTGAAATTTTACTATTGTCAAATAATTTTAACAATTTTACTTTATTAGAAAATGGTTCATCTGTTCTAATTCTTATTGATTGATTAACTTTTTCAATATTTAGATTTGTTTCAAGTTTGTCAGCCGCCACTATTAAGTGTTCGTGTAGAGTTTCTATAGAACTAGAAAAAATAGTGAATTTTGGCAAACCGTCCATATAAGAAACAATGAACCATTTTTCACTTTCTTCAGAAATTGAAATTTCTTTATGCTCATCAATCTTTATGATGTATGATTTATTTATTTTTTGAAAAACGTCCCACCCAAGTTTTGAAATTTTTTCAAGTTCTGCTATTACTTGCTCCCTATTTAATGAGTTAATACTATAGTCTTTAAACATTTTTATTAAGTTTGATAATTCTGCAAAATTGCCACTAACGATGGGGCTTAGCGAAGTACGGGAAATAGTATTCCGTCTGCCCATAACCGCTGTTGATTGAAAATATTTTGTTGAAGTTAGGTATTAATGCTCATGATTGTTCGTCCGGCCCAGACTAAAGTTGAGCAGCGATATACTGACGATGCTACTTCCGTCTACCCGTATTTTGCTAAACCCTTTGTTAACAGCGGTACGGCCAACCGCAGGTTATTAAAATTCATTAAAAGCTCGCAATATTAATTTACAAAAAGTACGGTACCGCGGAGAAGAGCAGGATAGAGTTGCCAATATTTAATCATCGGTTTTAATATATACAAGATAATCAAACCCCGAAAGAGAAATTAAACCTGACTGCAGATACTAACCTGAAATTCGAAAGGCTATTCTATTTTTTTAAGCGAATATCAAGTTGCTGACTTTGGTGTCTCACGAAATAAGGAATGATCGATATACAAAAGTCATTTGTCGAACCATAAAGCATTTTGCAAAATGTCCTTTTATAACAAAAGCAATTATTTGTTGTCGAGCCAACGCTTAAAAAGAATAGATACTAAAATGTTTCAGTTGTGGTCTTAATAAAAGTTTGTTCGCGAATAGTTATAAACTTAGAATTAATGTCAAAGAAGTATCGCTGTTAACGTTCTGGGCTTTGTAGCAGTTGGGGAAATAGAGTTCGTCCAGCCGGTACAAATGCCAATTAAAGATACTGAACTCAAGTTAGAATAAATTGTTGAATAATAGCCGTCCAGCCCAAACAAAATTTGAATAAAGTTATAAAGCTGAGATTATATCCGTCGGCCCCAATTGCACAAAACCCAATGTTAACGGCAGCACGGCCGACCGCAGGTTATTAAAATTCATTAAAAGCTCGCAATATTAATTTACAAAAAGTACGGTACCGCGGAGAAGAGCAGGAGAGAGTTGACCCAATTTATTCATCGGTTTTAGTATGTACGAATTGTAAAGTACTTAAAAGTAAAATTAAACCTGACTGCAGATACTAAGCTGAAATTCGAAAAGATATTCTATTTTTTTAAGCGAATATCAAGCGGCTGACCTAAAATGTCTCACGAAATAAGGAAAGATCGATTTACTATAGTCATTTGTCGAACCATAAGCAGTTTTGCAAAATGTCCATTTACAATAAAAGTAATTATGTGTTGTCGAGCCGAGGCTTTAAAAAATAGATACTAAAATGTTTCTGTCTTTGGTCTTAATAAAAGTATGTTACCACTTGTTATAAGTTAAGAATTTTGTCACCAAACAGTGTTGCCGTTAACGTTCGGGGCTTTGTAGCAGTTGGGGAAATAGTTATTGTCCAGCCCGGTACAAAAGCTCAAAAAAGTTACTTAAGTACAAGATACGACAATATGTTCATTCGAAGCCGTCCAGCCCAGACTAAATTTGAGTAAAGTTATAAAGCTGAGAACCTATTCGTCCGCCCCAATTGCACAAAACCCAATGTTAACGGCAGCACGGCTGACCACAGGTTGCTGAGATTTATTAAAAGCTCATAATATCCATTAACCAAAAGAACGGTTCCGCAGAGAAGAATAGGAGAGAGTTGTTCCAAATCAATTATCCGTTTTAGTATATACGAATTGTAAAATACTCGAAAAAATAAAATTAAACTTGAT
>JANNEK010000229.1:0-3200 GCA_031378605.1 Chitinophagaceae bacterium
TGTCATAAAGTAAAGGTACTAAAACAACATTTTGTATCTGGTGCCGCAGAGTCCTCGGCTAACGCTCAGGGCCAACAGAGAGACTCTGCGGAGAGGTAAGGTTGAAAAACACCCGCGCCAGCGCCCCCGATTTTTCAACCACATACTTGCGCGAGCTTGTGTGGGGTTTATGACTATTCACAAATCTTTTTTTCTTGATAGTTATTAGGTGTACTTAAAACTACGTTTTTAAATTTTCCATCTTCAAGCATACATTCAAAAATTATATCCCTCCCACTTTTACTTGAAGTTGTTTTCCATTTTGATGTTTTCAATAGTTCAATTACCTGTGCCGTTATGCCAGGAATTGCCTTAGAGGCTCCATGCGGTTTTATTGACGAAACATTACCCTGTTTACTAAAAGCGATTTCAATATTCAAATGATAGGAAAGTTTCTGTCCGTCATCATCAATGACTTTGATACTATCAGGGATAAGGATTGCTTGGAGTTTTTGACAAAAATCCACAGTAATAATCTGAGGTATCCTGCTCTTCTTAGGAGTTTTTATTATTCTTGTATGCTGAGTAAGTAATGTGTCATGCTTTTGCGCTTCAACAGAAGTAAAAAAACAACTCAAAATAATTACAAACTTTATACGCATAGTTCGTTATTTAAATTCTACCGGAGAGCCTGCAATATGGATAATAATATCTTTTATTTCCTTGGTTGTACCATTAGCATTATACCTAAGCCAACCTCCTGGAGTGATTGATGATTTGCGGGTTAATGATCCTTCGATTATTTGCCCCTTGGAAGCGCTGTATCCAGGACCTGGATCAGGATGATCATAACTCATATTTACATACCCCTTACTTAAATATAAATTCAATCTGTTTCCTGATAGATCACTTAAAGCATCTCCCATTTTCATCCCTACTCCATTTTCAGAATAACCTGTTAAACAGGCAGCGATAATAGCATTACCGCCATCCTTTACTTTACTTAACATTGTTGCTAAATATCCAATCTGCTTATCTACCTCTGTCTTTTTGCCATTGTTATAACTCTGTATATCTTCTCTATAAATAAACCCTCTTTCGCTCACAGGTTTGTCGTTAAATGCAATGCCGTTGCTAACAATTTTACCGCTTTCTGTTTGTTCAAGCCTGCCTTCACTCATAAGTACAAGATTATTAAATGAACCATCAGCAAATGATCCTAATGCTTTTGCTGCAAGATTAAAATTTGTCGCACCAAAAACTGCCCAATTTCCATAAGCACCCGCCTTTTGTGAAGTATTAGTTTGATCTCTTAATTTCTTATTGCCAATGATTGAGACGAAAGCATTTTTAGCTTTGCCTGTAAGTACTGCAAAAGCAGCTTGTGCATCCCCTTCGGTAAATCTCACTCCGCCTGCTATTTCTTCTATAGCCATTCCATCAGGGTCAATAAATCGTATCGGGTTATTTATCGCATAATTGTAAGGAGTATGCCTCCTGTATTTATCTGCAAGAGGGTCTTGTGTATGCCAACGTCCTATTTGATTGTCATACATCCTTGCTCCATAGTCCGTCCACTCCAATCCGCTTCCATCAGAGAACTCTTGACGCTGCTCTTCTTTACCTGTAAATTTTGATTTGTTGGTTAGACTGCCCGCAGCCTTAGAAGATATCCCCGCCATCGTCAACCCGAATGGATAATAATGCGTCTCTTCTAATAACGCTCCTCTTGTATGCACCACCTGCAAATTATCAAAGAACACATTGTAATCACTCTCGTTACTGCAATATACAAATACATACCCGTTTTTAGGAACGGTAATATTTGGAATAGTACTGTTATTATGATCTTTAACAATTCCGCTGGCACCTATACGGTCAAAACCTCCACCGGCATAATTAAAACGTTCATCAAAAAATACCCAGTTGATATAGGCCCAGGGTTTGGTATTATCGGCATCGTTGTTATGTGTAAAAAATTGATTGAGGCCATCAGCCACTTGTGTAGTGTTGATGGTAGCGGCAGCTATTCCTTTCGCGGCTATTGCCGGCGTGGCAACCAATGCGTCTAGTAACGCAGTTACCGGTATCGAATTTTTACTCGCAAAATTACCCGCCGCCGTGAACCAATAACTCTTGCCCCAGATATTGAGCTGATCACCCGCCATTACTTTTAGAGTCATGCCCAGCCCGATCTTATTAGTCTGTGCATTTTGCTGGTACAGTTTTGCACTATAGGCGCCGGTATTGCTGTTGGGGTTATTATTTACCGGTGGGTTGCCGTTATGATTATAGTAATCCCCTATTCCGGTAGCCGCTGCTTTATTTACCACAAAATTCTGATCGATATTGTAATACCCTTTTTCAATATACAGGGCATCCGTGGGCGTGTTCATACTTCCTTCGAGCGTAGTAGCCGGATAAATATCCTGCTGGTATTCTTCGGTTAGCACCATCCGTGTGTTTCCCAAATGATCTTTTACAAAATAATCATGCTCGAACCTGGCTGCCGTAGTTCCAATAGCAGCAATATACCGGGTTCTTCCCTCTTCATGACCCATAAATTGCAGGGTATCGTTACCAGTACTACTGGTATGGCTGCGGTACTGGTACACCATTGCACCGGCATAATAGGTTACCGTCTTTACGGTTCCTTCAATCGTCGTTTTGGTAATTTTATTTCCGGTTGCATCGTACACATAGGTAATGGTTCCTTTGGTGCCGCCCGTTCCCCGAACGCTTATTTGCCAGGGAAGGTTGAGGTGATTATAAATAATTCCATTGGCAACATCACTGCCAATATCTTTATTATAATCTTTTACCAGGTTCCCGTTGAGATCGTAGGTATAATCGGTAGTAGTGCTGGTTTTGTTTTGCACATAGTGTAAAGAAGAGGTGCGAAAATCTCCGAGCTTTTCCCTCCGCAGAGTCTCTCCTAACGGGCTTGAGTGTGTGCCGGAGGACTCTGCGGCAGTAAGTTATATAACTTCTCAATTATGCATTTCTCACCGGACTGTCATAAAGTAAAGGTACTAAAACAACATTTTGCAACTGATATCACAGAGTCCTCTGCGAGAGACTCAGTGGGAAACGAAAGTTACTAAAACAATATTTTGTATCGGGTGCCGCAGAGTCCTCGGCTAACGCTCAGGGCCAACAGAGAGACTCTGCGGAGAGGTAAAGGACTCTGCGGCAGTAAGTTATATAACTTCTCAATTATG
>JANNEK010000260.1:0-5594 GCA_031378605.1 Chitinophagaceae bacterium
AATCATTAACGTAGCAACCGAAAGAATTACCAACAGTTGATAGGTAACAGTGCCGAGTGGTTGAAAAACTTTATAAAGGATAGTTATAAAAATGAAAGCTATCGAACCTTTGGAAATTACAGAAAGAAAAGAGGTTACGGCTACCGGTGAACCTTCATATACATCGGCTGTCCACAAATGAAAAGGTACCACCGATAATTTGAATGCTACCCCAGTAAAGAATAAAATAAAACCCGTTAATACCAATGCATCTCCGTTTTGCAATTGGCCCGGTAATTCTGCAAACTGAATAGTTCCTGCAGCTCCATACAGCAATGAAATACCAAATAGCAAAACTCCCGAAGAAAATGCTGAGGAAAGAATCATTTTGGTTGCGGCTTCGGAAGAACGATTTTTATCAAGATCAAAATTGGCAAGCGCTGCAACAGGAATAGTAGATAATTCAAGGGATAAATAAAAAATCAACAAATTACCGCTGGAAATCATCAGGTTCATTCCTAACAGCGCCGATAGTATCAATACAAAAAATTCTGACAGATGAACATGCTTTTTTAACCAATCATAATTGAGTAATGCAATTAATAATGTACCGCCGCTCAACAAGGCTTTTTGAAAAAATATCATTGGGGTACTGATAAACATATCGGCGAATAATCTTCCTTCCTGCACACCAAAGAAAGGGATCACTGTATTAATGACCAGGAAAAAATAAACCAACCTCAACACAGTTAGATTGCTTATTCCCTTCCCCAGTTTAATAAACAGTAACAGGAAAATAAGGAGCGTAATAAGCAACTCCGATCGCATTAAAAATAAAAATTCATTCAGCATGGTTCTTTATATATAGAATACTAAACGGTAATACCTAATTGACTGTCCGATATTTTTTGTTGAATAGTCATTAGTGATCATTTACTATTTATTCTATTCATAATTATGTCAATATCCGGTGTTACCAATTCCTTTAGCCAAAAAGGGGCGATGCCAATTGCCAAAATGCCCAGCACCAATACTATTACTGCTATTCTTTCGTACCAATGGGCATCTTTTACAAGGCTATACTTTTCTTTCAACGGACCCATCGCGGTTTGGCCAATTGCCCTTAATATATAAACTGCTGTAACAACGATTGACATACAGGCAGCAATAGTTGTAATTCGATAAAAAATCCCTTCCTTTTCCCATGCGCCCATAAACACCGTCATCTCTGCCACAAATCCACTTAATCCTGGTAGCCCTAATGAACATAAACCCGCAATAAATAGTATTGTCATCGTAAATGGCATCACCTTCATTAAACCACCCATTTCATTGATCTGCCTCGTATGGGTTCGTTCATAAATAATTCCAATTACTGCGAAGAAAAGGGCCGTCATCAATCCATGACTTACCATTTGCATCACAGCACCAGTGATCGCAGTTTGTGTTAGCATGCCATAGCCCAAAACAACGAAGCCGCAATGACTAACCGAAGAGTAGGCATTCATATACTTCAAGTCTTTTTGAAGCAGGGTAGCAAACGCACCGTATAAAATAGCAATCGTGGATAATACAATAATGATCGTAGCATACTCCTTTGCGCCCTCTGGCAATAAATAGATAGCAACGCGTAAACATCCATATCCACCCAACTTCATAGAAATACCTGCCAAAAACATAGAACCTGCAGTTGGTGCGGAAGAATGCCCATCGGGTACCCAGGTATGAAAAGGAAATAACGCAGTAAAAACTCCAAAGCCAATAAACAATAATGGGAAAAAGATAAGTTGTTGATTTTTGGAAATAGCTGTTTGTGCAATTTTAAGAAGATCAAAACTATGCTCTCCTTTCACGGAAAAATACAATCCTAATATACCAACCAACACCAGTGCGGATCCACCCATAAGCATCAATGCAAGTTTATTGGCACTATATTCCTTTTTTCCACTTCCCCAAATAGCTATTAGAAGATACTTAGGAATAACAGCCACTTCCAGAAAAAAGAACAACATAAAAAGGTCGATGGCAATAAAAAAGCCATAAGCTCCGATAGAAAGTAACAACAGCAACAGGTAAAATTCTTTCGTCATCTTTTCTACTTTCCAGGAAACCAATACACCTGCAAGCACCACCAATGCCGTCAATAAAATCATTGCGATAGCGATACCATCTACCCCGATATGAAAATGAATACCTAATGAAGGGAACAAAGGCGTATCTGAACTGAATAAAAATTGATCTGCATTACCTGCTGATCTCTCACTACGATAACTTATGAATAAGTAGATCGCACTAAATAACTGTGCAGCCGAACCTGTCATTGAAATAAATCTTACTTGCACAGCGGTACGGGCAACGGCAACTACCAACCACGTTAACAAAGGAATAACTAATAGTATTACAAGATTCATTCGTTGTTTTTAAGTTCTTCCAATTTTCTGTACCTGGCCATTATTCACCAATCTACTCTAGTATTTTAGTATGCACCAATTTACTTACTGGATTATTATAAATTCAATTGCATTGTTAGTTCAGTGTCCCTTAAAAACGTAAAGAACTAAAATTAACAAAGCGACGGCCCCAATCAAAAAGTATATCGCATATTCCTGTACTTTTCCTGATTGAATTCTTTTTATTTTGTCAGAAATCCATTCCGTGGCGGTGCCCGAAAAATTAACTGCCCCATCTACCACTTTTTTATCGAACCAGGCTGATGGCCTGGCTACAAGATTGAATACTATTTTCTTTGTAATAAATAAATAAACTTCATCTATATAAAATTTTCTGTGGGCCGATCGATAAATCATCCCAAGTGAAGTAGCTATTGCAGTTGCTTTTGAATGATGTTTTTTGAATAGCATCCAGGCGATAAAAATACCAACGAGAGCAAATAGTACAGGAGCTATAGAAAATAGTAAATGAAAAGAAGTCTCCAATGGCTTTCCATTGAATGTAACAAAATGTCCGAAGGGAATATAACCTGCCCCTATTGCTCCAACGGCTAAAAGAACTAATGGGATTACTATAAATATACCACCTTCGCCAATAGCAGCGCCAGTAGTATGGGGGTGATATTCTTTACTCCAGAATATATTGAAGTACAAACGAAACATATAAAACGCAGTAATGCCTGATGTTACTAAAGCCATCCAATAAATTAATTTATTGCTTTCAAAGGCAGCCAAAAGAATTTCTTCCTTACTAAAAAAGCCCGATAACAGAGGCACTCCGGCAATAGCCATACAACCGATTAAAAAACATATATGCGTAACCGGCATAAACTTTCGTAAGCCTCCCATATCTTTCATTTCATTACTATGCACATAATGAATAACCGAACCTGCACCTAAAAAGAGTAAGGCTTTAAACATAGCATGGGTAAACAAATGAAACATGGAGGCCGTAAAACCCAATCCATCTCCATACGCTGATAACCCCAATGCAAACATCATATAGCCGATTTGCGACATGGTGGAATAGGCCAACACTCTTTTTATATCTGTTTGTGTACAGGCGATGATCGCTGCAAACAATGCCGAAAATGCGCCTGTATACATCACCAACTGCAAGGAAGGTGGAGACATAGAAAAAACCGGGAACATCCTGGCTACCAAATACACTCCGGCAACAACCATTGTGGCTGCATGTATTAATGCCGACACAGGTGTGGGGCCTTCCATAGCATCGGGCAACCATATATGAAGTGGAAACATAGCACTTTTTCCCGCACCTCCTATAAAAACCAATACCAAACCCCAGGTTAAAGCAGATATACCAAGGAAAGTAGCACCTATTGCTGACTGTAAGTTTAAGCTTTGAGCCGAAGTAAGGCGTTGAATAAGTACACTGAAATCAAGTGTTCCGGCATAAAAAGAAAGAATTAATATTCCAATCAAAAACCCCAGGTCTGCAAACCGTGTAACAATAAATGCTTTTTTAGACGCTGCTACGGCAGAAGGTTTGTCATAATAAAACCCAATCAACAAAAAGGAAGATACTCCTACCAATTCCCAAAACATATAGATCTGGAAAATATTAGTCGATAATACGAGCCCTAACATTGAAAAAGTGAATAAAGAAAGATGTGCGAAATAAGTAGTATACCGTTCTTCACCCTTCATGTAACCAATACTAAAAATATGAACCATCAGCGATACAACGGTAACTACTACCAGCATCATACAGGAAATAGGGTCGAGCAACAATCCCATATCAATCGACATTCCCGGTGAAAACTCAAGCCAGGTAAACTGTAAAGGTATAATAGGTTGATAAGTGCCGCCGCTATTGCCAGATACAAAAAAATACTGGTAGGCAGTATACAAGGCAATTATAGTAGTAGCCAACATTAAAAGAGTCGCTACAATTCCCCCTATTTTTTTAAAATATTTTTTACCAACCAGACCAAGCAATAAATACCCCAAGAGAGGCAATCCAACAATTAACAGTACGCTGGCCGTTGTAAACATGCAGTTGATTTTGGTGGTTGTAGGTAAGGATATTGAATTTTCTCAGGTTACTGACAAATGCTTTTTTAGTAAACCATATCTAATACTTCTACATAAAACTATTCGCTAATACTTCATCTCTTCCGCTTTCTCTACATCAATTGATTTATAGCTACGGAATAAGTTAATAATAATTGCAATTCCTACGGCTGCTTCTGCTGCTGCAATTGCAATGATAAATAACGTAAAAAATAAACCATCCAACTTTGCCGGCCATACATATTTATTGAATGCAATAAAATTCAGATTCACGCTATTCAAAATAAGTTCTATGCTCATTAAAACAGTAATCAGGTTCTTTCTTGTAAAGAATCCATATACACCAATAAAAAATAAAGCTGTACTGATCACTAAAATATGGTATAAGCCCGGTGTCATTTCAATAAATAGTTTTTTATAAAAAATATATTTTCTAAAATACTTAAATTGCAGTGCTCACTATTCACTATTCATTATTTTTTTCGCTGGTGCTCTCATTGCAATCACAATACAACCCACCATTGCTGCCAACAATAACATACTTATTACTTCAAATGGGAGTGCCATACCACTTTCATCTATATCTAATAACTGTGTGCCGATATTCCGAACACTAGGTTCTTTTACAAGTTCCGTTGATTCTGGAAAAGTATGCTGTAGAATTTGTATCAGTATCAACCCAAATCCACAAAAAGCCGCGAGGGCTGAAAATATTTTCCTGCTTAATTGTTGTTTGGCTAGTTGTTCTCCAGATTGCTGGGTAAGAAAAATAGAAAAAATGATCAGCACTACAATGCCTCCAACGTATACAACAATTTGCACAGCAGCAATAAATTCATACTGCAACCAAAAGTAAATTCCTGCAATTCCAATTAATGTAAATAAAAGAAAAATAGCAGCCCTGAAGATCTGCCGGGTAGTAACAGCCAATAATGCACTGCCAATGGTGAAAGCAGCCAGAAAATAGAACATAATAGTTGAAGCAGTCATTTTGTATCTTACAGGGTTAAAAAAGTCAAAAGTCAAAAGTCAAAAGTCAAAAGTCAAAAGTCAAAAGTCAAAAGTCAAAAGTCAAAAGTCAAAAGTCAAAAGTCAAAAGTCAAAAGTCAAAAGTCAAAAGTCAAAAGT
>JANNEK010000264.1:0-3951 GCA_031378605.1 Chitinophagaceae bacterium
ATCTACTCAAAAAAGAATAAGGATACTTCTTGAAAAAACTTCGCGCTTTCGTGGCAAAAAATAACTGCAAAGCCGCCGATGCTCTAATTTTTTATTAAAAAATAAAAGACCCGATAAAGGAGTCTTTATTTGTACCGGAGAGCAGACTTGAACTGCCGACCTTCGGGTTATGAATCCGATGCTCTAACCAGCTGAGCTACCCCGGCATAAGGGCGGCAAAAATAGATAAATATGGCTAAAAAAGGAAATCAATTAGGTTTGTGGAGTAATCCAATAGAAAAAATTACAATCTAAGAGGCTGTCTAAAAATGATTTTATATTTTTTTGTATAGCCGCAGATTCGCAGATGTAGTACGGATAAGTTTTCCTAGTTGAGGTTTTTAATCTGCGAATCTGCGGCTTATATTATTAGAAGTATGAATTTTAGACAGGTTCTAAGTGCGGTATTAAATAACCTTCAGGGAATTGGTTCTTTTTCTCTTCATCTTTTCAAATAACCAATAACTTGCTTTGGTACTAAGAATACCAATACCCGCGCCTGCAATTACATCAGCCAACCAGTGCTTGTTATTATAGATTCTTAATACTCCGGTGGCAGTACCCATCAAATAACCAGAATATTTTAACCAGGGAGAGTAACTCCGGAATTCCTGTGCCATAAATTCGGCTCCACTAAATCCTGCGGCAGTGTGCCCTGAAGGAAATGAATTATACGCAGAACCATCCGGCCTTAATTGATGAGTCAATTTTTTCAAACCAAATACCGTTCCTGCCATAATTAATGTAGACATACCAAATAGAATAGTCCGGTTCTTAAAATTATTTTTACCCTTTACCCCGGCTATATTTAATAAATAGACTGAAGCTGCCGGTGCAAATTGCAGGTAGTTGTCGATGTTAGTATGAAATTGATCATTGTGCTCCAGTATTTCTTCCCTTACTTCAATATTAGCTTCTTTCAATCCTTTACTGCCCAAACTTATAAAACCATAAAGAACCATTGCAGTTGGCACACTTATTTTTTTTATGGATAAATAACCTGTTTTTTTTGAGGGGCTCTCAATTTTTAGCACACTACGGCTATTATTAAAACTTGCCCGTTCTACTAGTAAACCTGTACTGAATTGAGCTCGAAGGCTTTGGCATAATAGAATTGTGGCAAAGAAGAAATAATATTTCATGCAATTGGCTTATAAGGGGTTTATTCACTAATGCAAACTAAAATTTCCTTGATTCTATTGTATCAACGTACTTTATTTTTTTAAAACTGGTTTAATGATTATTGTTTTCTACCTGGATATTGTAAAAGTGCCTGTTCTAAACAATCCATAGCAGCATTGATCGCATCTACATTCAATACATAGGCCAGTCTCACTTCGTTTTTACCGAGGCCTGCTGTGCCATAAAAACCTGAAGCCGGGGCTAACATCACAGTTTGGTTTTTATGCGAAAAAGATTCCAATAGCCATTGACAAAAAATATCACCATCATCTATCGGTAACCTGGCAATTGCATAAAAAGCGCCACCTGGGTTTGGACAAAAAACCCCTGGCATTGCATTCAATCTTTTTACCAGAACATCCCTGCGTTTAAGATATTCATTTTTTGGCTTATCAAAATAATTTTCTGGTAAATCGATGGCTGCTTCGCCCATAATTTGAGCTAAACCGGGAGGGCTCAATCTTGCCTGGGCAAATTTCATTGCAGTATCATACACCATCTTATTTTTGGTAACAAAAGCTCCTAATCTTGCACCACAGGCACTATAGCGTTTACTGATCGTATCCATCAATACCACATGTTGTTCGAGCCCCGGTAAATGAAGCGCACTTACGTATTCTCCATCATAACAAAATTCACGGTAAGCTTCATCACTGAAAAGATATAAATCATGTTTCAAACAAATTACTTTCAATGCTTCCATTTCTGCCCTGCTATATAAATAACCCGTGGGGTTATTCGGACTGCAAATAATAATTGCTTTTGTTTTTGGACTGATTACTATTTCAAAATCTTCAATAGGTGGGAGGGCGAATCCATTTTCAATGCATGAGGTAATCGGAACAACCTTCACTCCAGAGGCACATGCAAATCCATTATAATTAGCATAAAAAGGTTCTGGAATAATCACCTCATCACCCGGATTAAGGCAACATAAAAAACCAAACATGATGGCTTCTGATCCACCGGTAGTAATAAGTAGTTGGTCATAATTAACATCAATTCCTACTTTTTTATAATACTGCACCAGTTTTCTTCGATAAGATTCATTGCCGGCACTATGGCTATATTCTAACACTTTAATATCTGCTTTCCGAACCGCATCTAATATAGCCGGAGGTGTTTCAATATCTGGTTGCCCGATATTAAGATGATATACTTTAATCCCTTTTTTCTTAGCAGCTTCTGCAAAGGGAACCAGTTTGCGTATAGGAGAGGGCGGCATTATCTCGCCCCGATTACTGATAGTTAGCATGTGACGAAGATAATAACAATTGAAAATGTATCGTGTAAAATGTAAAAGGGTTCTCTGCCTGAGAACCCTTTCCGTATCTTAACTTTTGCAGTATATATATGGCTATCTTATCCTTTTGTTCCCTTTGTTTTTTCGTACTTCGCATAATCATCTGTACTCAATACTTCACCCGTAATGGTTAAGGTTAAATAACCATCAACACCAGCCAGTTTTACTGAAATGGTTTTATTAAACGGACCAGGTGCTGCTGCATTAAAACCAGCAGTAATTTTATCAGACTTACCAACGGCCACAGGCGCCTGAGGCCAAACAGGAGTAGTACAACCACATGATGCCTGTGCTGTTTCAATGACTACTATTTTTTCGCTTGCATTCGAAAAAGGAAATTCATGAGTAACCGGAGATCCTTGTTTGATCTTCCCAAAATTGTAAGCAACTTCTTTGAATTTTACATAATCTTCAGGCTTTTTAGCAACAGTTGCTTCCTGTGAAAATAAAGAACCGGCGAAAAGAGTAATAACAAATAAAAAAGTCATCTTTTTCATACGTATCAGTTTATTTAATTATTGATTGTTTTGTTTTAATAACGCTATAGACGAATTTGCCGGAGCAGAGGTAGCAGCAGCTTTGAAAACAATTCCGGAAATAGTTATTGTTTTTGTTTGACTGCCATTATATAGGATAGTAACTGTCTTTTGAAAGGCTCCTTCAGAGGCTGCATTAAAACCAACCTTTATGGTTGTTATACCTCCCGGTTTGATAGCTTCAGTACTCCATTCAGGGGTAGTGCATCCGCAACTTGCCTGCACATTTTCTATACGAAGTGGTTCAGCACCCGCGTTGCTCACTTCAAACAAATGCGTAACAGGCCGTCCTTGCTGGATTTTTCCGAAGTCATGACTCACTTGTTTGAGTACCAACAATTCTGGTGTTAAAACGGATGGAGAGAGCGGTGTTGCATTTTGGCCATTTACAGAAATAGCCAATACAATTAAAAATAAAGAAAACAGCTTTTTCATTATTGGGTAAACGTTTAATCTGTTTCAAAAGTACATTTTTAAGCCGGGAAAAACCAACTATTTCTCCCCCTAATGACATTTTTTTAACACTCGGAACAAAAGGTAGTTAGTATCCCTATTTTTGCTAAATGGAACTTATCTCCACCAACGATGTACTATCCGGTGAAAAACTTTCTTTTGATCGTTTTCGCAATGAAGTACTAAAGGATTACAGGCTCGCATGTATAAGTCGCGAAGCAAGTTTACTAGGTCGGAAAGAGGTGCTAACCGGCAAAGCCAAGTTTGGAATTTTTGGTGATGGAAAAGAAGTGGCCCAGGTAGCGGCCGCTAAATTTTTTAAACCGGGTGATTTTTTATCTGGGTATTACCGCGATCAAACAATTGCCTTTGCTACGGAGGCCGCTTCCGTGGAAGAATTCTTTTCGCAGTTATATGCCGATCCAAATGCTGAAAATG
>JANNEK010000285.1:0-5294 GCA_031378605.1 Chitinophagaceae bacterium
ATCGCATGAAGTAATATATTTCTATCGGTTGTTTTAGTAAACCGGGGAATGAATTCATTGGGAAATTCATTGTGGTATTATATAAATAATGGTACTCAAATAATGAAGAAAGGTTTGAGCCTGCGGATAAACTACTGTTATAATCATACGCACTGGTAATAACAATTGAATCAAATTTTTCTTTGGTACCACTGTAGCCATTAGACAATGGGGAGCAAGCCATCAAATCACCCAATCCCATCGAATTATTTTTTCTCTTGCTGTAAAAAAATACCTGGTGTTCCAGTAATATAAGAAAGTTGTCGGCAGCCACTTCTTCCATATTTATCATGGAGTCTGCAGTTAATGTACCAGCTATGGATTTATAGGCCTTGGCTTTAATGCCGGTAATATCAAAAAAAGGTTTTATGTTCAAGCTGCCACTGCAATTTCCTCCAATAAGTTTACGGCAGGCAATCATGCCAACCATCAAAAAAACAAGTAAAAAGATTCGTTTAAGCATACTATATTGACAAGCGATACTTCTGATCCGTTGCTTAAAGCGATTTTAATGTTGCAATCATTTCTTTCGGGTCTGCCGATTTAAATACTGTATTACCTGCCACCAGTACATGAGCTCCGGCATCTAAAATACTTTTTGCATTCTCTAACGTTACTCCACCATCGATTTCTATTTTTACCGGAAGATTCCAGGTATCAATCATTTCGCGCAGGCTTTTTATCTTAGAAAGAGTATGAGGAATGAATGACTGACCTCCAAAACCCGGATTAACACTCATTAAACAAACAAGATCAATGTCGGGTAAAATATCTCTTAAAACATCTACGGGAGTATGCGGATTTAAGGCAACTCCAGCTTTCATGCCCAATTCTTTTATCTGTTGAATATTGCGGTGTAAGTGCTTGCAGGCTTCGTAATGAACAGTAAGTATATCAGCCCCCGCTTTTTTAAAAGCTTCTGCATATCTTTCCGGCTCTTCTATCATGAGGTGAACATCGCAGGTTTTAGAAGTAGCCTTGCGAAAAAATTCAATAAGCATAGGGCCAAAGCTAATATTTGGAACAAATCGTCCATCCATAACATCCAAATGATACCAATCTGCTTCACTTGCGTTTAACATTGCGCATGCTGCCTCTAAGTTTAAAAAATTTGCAGCTAATAATGAAGGAGCAATAATTGCCATGCTGAAGTTTTAGAATAAACGAAGTATAAAAATATTCAATTTTTAACGGGTAATTTCTATTGCGTAAATCATGATGATCGAGTTATCGAAATGAGTTTACTTAGCCTCTAATCGTTCAATCCCTTCTTCTGCTTCCGATAAATATTTATTGAAGGTAAGTGCTCTTTCGTATTGTTCTTTGGCCTGTGTTTTATCATTTAAAGCCTCGTAACATCTACCCATCCAAAAATACGTATCGGCATTGATATTAGAAACGGTAGCGCCAAGTTTAAATGCTTCCAATGCCTTGTCAAATTCTTTCTGCTCATACCAAACTATTCCTTTTTCTATATAAGCGTCAATAAATTTCCAGTCGCGTTTTATGCATTCGTCAAATAAAAGCAGGGCTGGCTTGTATTGTTTTAAATCGGAATAATAAATTCCTTTTAATAAAAGTGGATCCACCATTGCATTGAGACTATCTCTTTTCAGCATATTATCGCAGATTGTTAGAATACGCGGATCCTTTTGGTTTGAATATATATTCGCAAGTGCCAGTCCGGTATAATTCAAGGGTTGAATTGCATATGATTTTTGTAAGGCTGTTAATGCTTCAGCAGTATCTTTCAGGCGAGCCAACAACAAACCCCTTTCGTAATATGCCAAAAAATTCAATGAATCCTGGGAGATAATTTTATCGTATTCCGCCAGCGCTTCTTTTCTCCTTCCTGTTTGAGCATATACCTCACTAATTCGCCGCCCAAATTCGTTGTTATCACTAAACTTTTTCTGGCAATCTTTTAAAAAAATCAAGGCTTCTTCCGTTTTCCCTAACAATAAAAGGTTAGAGCTATATTCAAGGCCAACGCCAGCGTCCATACTTATTTCCCACGCTTTTTTATAATCGGCTGTTGCTATTTCGTGCTGATTGTTTTGCGACAATAATAACCCTCTTTGTAAGTAAAATCGTGCATCAGCGGGGTATTGTTTAATGCTATCACTTAACGCCAAATAGGGTTGTTTCAATAGTAAGTTCATTGACTCACCTCGCTGATTTGAACAGCTTGTAATTAAAAAAAGCATAAAAAATAACAGTAGAAAATCTAAATACAATCTCTTTTTCATTTCTTGATATAGTATTAATATCTCTAAAAACAATGTTGGCGCAAAACTAACCGTTTTCGGGTATCTCTATCTGACAAAATTCTGACAAAATAAAGACCGAATGCAAATATCTTTGCACCCAAAATTATTTCGTTTCAAACGTTTCGTTATGAAAAAACTGATATCTATATTGTTAATTGTTGTTGTTTTGTTTTCAGGCATTAGTTCTTTTAAGAATCCTAATCAAGTTCTAAAAACTGATTTGCCGGTTATAACCGATACCGTACTTTACCCCGACGAGCAACATTTTAAAAATGTACAGCAATTAACTTTTGGCGGAGATAATGCAGAAGCCTATTTCAGTTACGATAATAAATGGTTGATTTTTCAAAGAACAAACGCTAAAGAAGGTATTCAATGCGATCAGATGTTTATAGGCAAAGTTCCTGCATTTGGCGAAAAATTTGAATACAAAGCGGTAAGTTCTGGAAAGGGACGAACCACTTGCGGATTTTTTACAAAAAATGGTAAACACATTATTTATGCCTCTACTCATTTGGGAGGAGATGATTGTCCGCCAGTACCAGATCGAAAAAAATATGGCAATAAATATATATGGCCATTGTATTCAAGTTTCGAAATTTTTATGGCCGATTTAGATGGGAAGATTGTAAAACAGTTAACCCATTCTCCCGGCTATGACGCGGAAGCAACCCTATCTCCTGATGGAAAAAAAATGATTTATACAAGTACTAAAGATGGTGATATAGAATTGTATATAATGAATTTGAAAACGGGAAAAGAAAAGCGTATTACAAATACTACTGGTTATGATGGTGGCGCCTGGTTTAGCCCCGATGGCAAGAAACTAATCTGGCGCGCCTCGCGTCCAAAAACAGATGTTGAAATTAAAGAGTATAAGGATTTATTAGCAGAGAATTTGGTAGCACCTACCAATATGGAAGTATGGGTAGCGAATGCTGATGGAACCGATGCCCATCAGATAACTTCCTATGGTCAGGCCAATTGGGCCCCTGCATTTTTCCCGGATAGTAAAAGAATTATTTTCGCCAGTAATCATGAATATAAAAGAGGGTTCCCGTTTAATTTATATACAATCAATGAAGATGGTACAAACCTTACCAAAATAAGCCGTGATAAAGGCTTTGACGCATTTCCGATGTTCAGTTCAAACGGTAAGAAAATTGTTTTTTGCAGTAACCGAAACAATGGCGGTACCCGCGATACAAATGTATTTTTAGCAGATTGGGTGGAGTGAAGAAACAGGTGGTAGTACAATGAGCCGTTTGTTTTGAAGTTTACACGGTTTTGGTATTGATCTGCGTTGCGGTGATTTTTTACAGTGAAAGGTTTGTACATTGTAATTAACTTTGCCCGTCAACGATAAACCATAAACTACAAACTCTAAACATGGAAACCGGATTGCTGCATTTACATAACGTTCTGCGTTGGATTATACTATTGTTAATAGTGATTGCACTTTATCAATCATTTTCAAAAAAAGAAGCAATTCGTAAAACAAGTTTATGGTTACTCATAAGTGCACATACTATGCTTCTAATTGGTTTGTATCAACTAATTGCTGGTCGGTATGGTATCACAAAAGGATTGCCTGAAGGAATTTCCCTGATGAAAGATAGCTTTTATCGTTTTTATTGGGTGGAGCACCCACTGCTGATGATAATTGCAATCGTATTAATAACCATTGCCCGCGGGAAAGCAAAGCTGCTTAATTATAAAACCACAGGATGGTTATTGCTTATAGCTTTGTTAAGTATTATTGCTGCAATTCCATGGCCATTTCGCGATATAGTTGGCAGACATTTATTTCCGGGTATGTAAAGTTGTGCTGCTTTTTTTACTTCAATGAGAGACAGGGCGCTATTAATTAAATTCCTAATTACCTTGACTCTTATTTCTCTTTAATAATACTTTTATTTATTAAATATATCAATGGTTGTTTCTATGAATTCAATTTTCAAAAAAATGAACTATAAGGATCAGAAGCATATTCATTCTATTAATTCTCCGGATAGTTTTGACCTTGCTTTGAATGAAATGGCTGATAGCGCGATCATAAAAAAGAAAATCAGTGTTTCTGATAAGGCAGCATTCATCATAGCCTTTTGTACTAAACAGGAAGAGGTAGATAAGCTCTCACCAATTTTTTCCAAAGCTTTACAAGCTGATGGCTTATTATGGTTTGCTTATCCGAAGGGAAGTTCTAAAAAATATAAATGCGATTTTAATAGAGATACGGGCTGGAATATTTTGGGTAAGCACGGATTTGAACCAGTACGCCAGGTAGCGATTGATGAAGACTGGAGTGCCTTGCGTTTTAGAAAAGTGGAATATATTAAATCGATGACGCGCAGTTTTGCAATAACCAAAGAAGGAAAGGAACGAATCAAAAAAAAGAAATTGTAAAGGCTTGTTCTGTTTGAGTGCTTCGTTGGTTTATTTTATTATTAAAAAATTTACATGCCGTTATCGTTGGTAAGTCCACGGATCATTTTGTGCATGCTAATTGAATACATTTTCGAATTGAAAAATAATTCAAACTGATTTCATTGTAGCAATAAACATCTTCATTTCTTCAGCGGTTCCAATACTCACACGCGCCCATTTACCATCTGAATATTCATTGGATCGAAGTAAAATATTCTTCTTGAGCATATCTTTAGCAAAATCACCGGGATAGTTATTAAGTTTAAAAAATAAAAAATTCGTGAACGATGGGATACATCTGTAATTCAGGTTTTTTAATTCTTCCATAGTATAGTTACGGGCGAGCACAATTTTTCGTTTAGACTCAATAGCATGGTTCGAATCTGTTAAACTTGCCAAGGCTGCCGTTTGAGATAAAATACTCACTGCAAATTGTGAATTCTGAAAATAATTGGGTTCAATCTTATTAATCATCGAAGGATGTGCAATGATAAAACCTACCCGCAGGCCCGCCATGGCATATATTTTCGAAAAAGTTTTAATGACGATAATATTCGG
>JANNEK010000322.1:0-1560 GCA_031378605.1 Chitinophagaceae bacterium
TGGAGTTCGTTTTTGGAACGGTGCTATTGATGAAGTAAAAATTTACAGTGTGGCCTTAACATCAACAGAGGTACAACAGGAGTTTGCTTCCTCTAACCAGGCGCAAAAACCCGGCAGCGGTAGTGCCATGGGTTTTAATGGAAGTTCAGACAACGTTGTAATACCTCATAATACTAATTTGAATTTTGAAATCAATCAAAACTTTACTATTGAACTCTGGGCTAAACTGCCGGTAAATCAAAATAATATTACTGCTCAATCCAATTCCATACTCGAAAAATATGCTGGTACGGCGGGGGCAAAGAGTCCTTATATTTTCCAAATTTATAATAGCTCAAGCGGGGTAAGCAACGGTGTATTTCAATTTCTAAGGTCAGACGGGGCAACTTTTAAAGACCTGTTTTTTATAAATGCAAATGATAATAAATGGCACCATATAGCTGTGCATAAAGAAGGGAGTACTTTAAGATTATTTAAAGATGGTGTTTTACAGGGTTCAACAACTGATTTTGCAGCTGGCACAGTAAGTTCTACAACCAATGTATTAGCTGGTATAAGAGCTACAGGAGTTTCCCCATTAACAGGCGAAGTAGATGAAATTAGATTTTGGAACACAACACTTTCTGAATCTCAAATTCGTGACAGGATGTGTAAAAAAATCACTAATACCGACCCGTTATATAACAACTTAGTAGCCTATTACAATTTTAATGAAACGTCTGGAAACACGTCCTTTGATGGTACGATAAATGCAAATAATGGGGTATTGACCAATAACCCTACCAGAGTTACCAGTGCTGCAGCCATTGGCAATGCCAGTATCCACGATTATGTAAATGCAACAAAAACAACCAGCCTTACTCATCCAACCGGAGAAAGCTTTACCGTTACTGCTACTTCAGGTTCACCTGCAGGCATACAAGTTTACAGGGTAGATGAACAACCTAATACATTAAGCGGTGCAAGCGGTGTGGGTGCTAATAATAAATACTTTGGAGTGTTTCAGGTGGGTGGTACAACGCCACAATATACTGCCGTATATAATTATAATGGCAACCCGTTTGTAACAGCAGCCATAGAATCGCAATTGCGGTTAAATAAACGAACTGATAATGCTGCAGCCAGCTGGATAACTATGGCGGCTATTCCTGATGAGCCAAACAATACCATTACCGTTACCGGTGAAAGCACTGAATATATTTTGGGCCGCCTGGGTGGGGCATTACCACTAAAATTGATCTCCTTTACAGGACTTAAACAAAATGATAATGCCCTGCTGGAATGGAAAACAGCTAATGAAGTGAATATAAAAAGCTTTGAAGTGCAACGCAGCGAAAACGGAATCGATTTTGGTACCGTTGGATCAGTAGCAGCGGGCCGTGCTGACTATTCTTTTTCGGATTTCAATGCATTTGTTACCAAAACAATTATTTACTACCGGTTAAAATCAATAGATGCAGATGGCAGGTTTACTTACTCATCCATTATAAAGCTGAGTAAACAGGCCAGTGGATTGATTACAGTATTCCCTAATCCTGTAAAAGAAGTATTAACCATCAG
>JANNEK010000334.1:0-1974 GCA_031378605.1 Chitinophagaceae bacterium
AAAACAACCACCCAAAAAAAAAAAGTGGCTCGGAAAGAATAGTAATAAAAAAGTACAGGCTATGCCAACCCGCCAACTTCAGCGCTCTTGTTTTAGCTAAGTTTTACCAGGTGTTTTAACCGGCTGAATGTTTCGGGTTTAATATTTAAATAGGATGCAAGGTGTTTTTGTGGTACGCGTTGGAGCATATGCGGATGATTTTTTAAATAATCCAAAAAACGTTCACGGGTTGAGAGAGACAAAGATTTATAATGCCGTTCATCTTTTTTTGCAAACATGGCTACCAATAACTGCCGGCCCATTCTATCACCACCAGGCATATGATCAAGCATATGGTTTAAACTTTTATAGGATATACCAATCATGGTGGTGGGCTCGATGGTTTCAATAGCGACTAATGAATGGTTTTGCTTTAGAAAAGAAATTTCGGAATGAATGATGTGACCTTCTGTAGCCAGTTGCAGGGTACTTTCATTTTTTCCGCGTCGAACATATTTTCTTACCAATCCACTTACGACCATACTCAAATACCCTTCAATTTCACCTACATTCAAAACAACTGTTCTCTTGCTAAAATTCCTAATCTCGCTGCAGTTCAACATAAAAACCGCCTGTTCTTCATTTACAGGAAAATATCGCTGAAGATTATTAATTGCATAATTAAATAATGCTGGATCAATATTTGGGTTAACCAATTCCATCCGATGTATTTCGATTTGGTTTACAGTTACAGAAATCAGTAAGCGATTAAATTTTTAGTTCTGGCCAGGCCTTTTAAGCGACTAAAGGTTTCGGGTTTAATATCCAGATAGGAAGCAAGAAATTTTTGAGGCACCCTTTCAATGAGATCAGGTTGTTCTTTAATAAAACGAAAAAGCCGTTCTCGGGGGCTGTAACGAATCATATCGAGTAGCCAATATTCTTTTTCAATAAAAATATCAGTCATCATTAAGCGCCCCATGCGCTCCCATTTATCTCCCGACAAAAACAATTGCTCTAGATTGGTACGGCTTATCGATGCTACCGTAGATCCTTCAATAGCTTCAACGATATATACTGAAGGCATCCCCAAATAAAATGAAACCGACGATGCTAAAATATTTCCTTCTTTGGCAATAAACTTGACAACCTCGTCCTTACCCCGATAAAAGTACTTTCGCAATAATCCTTTAACTACAAAGTTTAAATATTGCTCAACCTCCCCCATTTCTGTTAAGCGTGCTTTCTTATCGTAATTTCTAATCTCAATTATTTGAGACAATAGAACCTTATCTTCCTCATTCAAGGAAACATACCGCCCAATATACTCGATGAAGCCACTGATCATTACTGCAAGGTAATATTTTGATTTATGTTAATGATGATTTTTTAATTCGAGCAAAGCGCTTGCCAAAATCAAATGAATCTGATTATATTCAAAAACAAAAACCCCTATTAAATTGATTGTTTGTAGAATAGTCCCATTTTCTTAGGTTTGCAACCACATCAAATTAACGATTTTACCATGGCATCAAAAATTAAAGTAGCGAACCCGGTTGTTGAGC
Organism: Chitinophagaceae bacterium; assembly: GCA_031378605.1. Classification (GTDB taxonomy): domain Bacteria; phylum Bacteroidota; class Bacteroidia; order Chitinophagales; family Chitinophagaceae; genus Endoryza. Next base: position 1,545 of record JANNEK010000334.1, read on the forward strand.
TGGATGGCGATGAAATGACAAGAATTATATGGAAATTTATTAAAGATAAACTAATACTTCCCTATATAGAAGTAGATATTAAGTACTATGATTTAGGCATTGAATACCGCGATCAAACAAACGACCAGGTAACGATCGACTCTGCCAATGCCATCAGGCAGTATGGAGTAGGAATAAAATGTGCTACGATTACCCCTGATGAGGAGCGGGTAAAAGAATTTAGACTCAAACAAATGTGGAAGAGCCCGAATGGCACAATTCGTAATATTTTGGACGGTACGGTTTTCCGCGAACCTATTGTTATAAAAAATATTCCCCGCCTGGTTACTACCTGGGATAGCCCGATTATTGTAGGCCGACACGCTTTTGGTGATCAATACAGGGCTACCGATTTTGTTGTTCCTGGAAAGGGAAAACTCACCATAAAATT
>JANNEK010000358.1:0-24852 GCA_031378605.1 Chitinophagaceae bacterium
GCTTGTAAATAGTGCTTATCGCGGCGAAAGTTCAAAAAAAGGTTGGACCACAGAAGCCGAATTGCTGGATGGATTACGTACAGATGAGAAATCGTTAAACGAATTATTTAAGAAACCCGGCTCGGTAATTTTAAAATGTACCAATGAAAAAAGCGAGATCATTGGGTGTGTAAACCTACAATCAGAAAAAAGCAGTCTCTACCTTGGAATGTTAACTGTTTCTCCAAATTTACAAGGAGGCGGAATTGGGAAAAAATTATTGATATCATCTGAAGAATTTGCGATTGCAAATAATTTCAAGTCTATTGTAATGACCGTTATTTCTGTGCGAAAAGAATTGATTGCCTGGTACGAAAGGCACGGATATGGAAAAACTGGTGAATCAAAACCCTTCCCTACAGGCGATCCTTCTTTTGGAATACCTTTAAAGCCTTTAGAGTTTATCGTATTAGAGAAAAAACTTCAAGAGCGTAGATAATAGTCAATTTCATTGAATCCTTTCTATCTACACTGGTATTAACTGGCAACTAATCCTTACATTCGCCAAAAATCAAAGTCATGGATTTGCAACAACTGTTTGAGAAAGCGGCGGCGGAAAGTAAAGAACTTTCGGAGAAACCAAGTAACGATACCCTTTTACAACTTTATTCATTGTATAAACAATCTACTCAGGGCGATATTAATGTAGATCCACCCTCAAACCCTTTTGATTTTGTTAGTAGAGCTAAATTCGATGCATGGGCCGCACTAAAAGGAAAAACAAAAGAAATTGCTATGCAGGAGTATGTGGACCTGATCAATAAACTGAAAAACTGATTGAAACCTCACTGAAGTTATTGCTTACTTTGAGAAGATCAACTAAAAGCTATCCTTCTGCTTAAAAAGCATCATACCATAACTCGCACAATTCCTTTTGCAATCGGAATTTTATACCTTTTACTGTCGATTGTGAGCATCCAATTCGATGATATTACTTTTGATGAACAAGATCATCTTAATTATGGAGTGAGTTTATTAAAAGGAAGTAGCAGTCGGCAACAGGCAGGTGCAGATTTCAATACTACCATGCCGGTAAGTGTACTTAATGCGCTTCCGCGGGGAGTGCAGCAATTGTTTCATCCTTCACTGAAAAAAAATGACGGTGGAACAAATGATGTAAAATCCGGCAGGTACATTACAATCCTTGTTACCTTATGGTTACTCATTTATTTATATTTTTTTGGAAATGCCCTTGCCGGTCCAACCGCCGGTTGCTGGGCAATGTTATTAGGAGCAATTGATCCCAATATTTTAGCGCATAGCCGACTGGTTACGACAGATCTTTATGGTACACTTTTTTTTGTTGCTGTTATTTTCCATTTGCACCAATGGTTGGCATTGGGAAAAGAGCGTCACTTTTTTTACTGGTGTACTATGTTGGCAATTGCCCAATGCTGTAAAATAAATAATATATTACTTTACCCTATTTGCCTCTCGGCTATAATTGCTTATCAATTAAAAAGTAGCGATGAACTCAGGCCAAAAATGATTTTATGGAAAATTATTTTCTTTATACTAATCCATTTGCTAATCATAAATAGTGCATTCCTTTTTTATCACTCGGGAAAGGCGCTTGCATCTTACAATTTCAGAAGTAATTTTTTCAGCAATCTTCAATTTGGATGGTTTTCAAAAATTCCAATTCCTTTACCACAATCTTTTATTGACACTTTTGATCTTACTAAATATGAGATGGAAAGTTTTAAAGGAACTGCTCAAAATTACCTAAATGCTGAATTGAGATACAAGGAAGGCTTCTGGAACTATTATATTATTTGCTGGATCGTAAAGACTCCGTTGTTTATTCAGTTATTAGTTATAGCTACTTTATTATTATCATTAATAAACAAGGCTTTTCGAAAGCAGTCAATTTTATTTCTGATCATCCCTATTTTAGTATTATTTTTATTTCTAAGTAATTCGTCTGTACAATCTGGCTACAGGTATTTACTTCCTGCACTATCCCTTTCTTTAATTGCCGGCGGAGTTTTTATCCAGAAATTAATTAATCGACTGCCCTCCTATTCAGTAACAATACTCTTTTTAGTAATGGGTTATCCAGCTTTGGCAAATATCAAAAATTTTATCGCATATACCAGTGAGTGGCAATGGCCGAAGAGGAATGCTTATCTATATTTATCTGATAGCAATTTAAATTGGGGTCAGCGGCAAAAAAAAATCCAACAGGTTTTACAACAAAATCCTTCCTACCTGTTTGAACCAGCCTCCCCTGTTACTGGAAAAATTCTTGTAGATATCAATAAACTCACCGGTATAATAGAAAACGAAAAATATAAATGGCTCCGTAACAACTATAAACCAATTGCAGTGATCGAGGGTTGTTATCTATTATATGATGTAAAAAAAATTCCTTAGCATGCACTACTAATGCTGGCCAAGAACTGTTTTATAATGTTCAATGAACTTACTGCCAATAACAGAATAATTGAACTTTTCTTTTGCATTCAATGAAATTTGAAGACGGTTATAGCTCCGATAATTATCCATCAATTCAACCATTGCGTTTGCCAGGCCCTGTACATCTTCCGATTCAACCAAAATTCCATTGCTAGTATCAATAACTTCGGTTATTCCACCTACCCTGCTGCTTATGACAGGTAGCCCACAACACAATGCCTCTAGTACCACACATGGAAGATTTTCAAAACGACTAAACAATACAAACGCCGACGATTTATTCATAGCACTTGCTACTTCCCGGTAGGAAACGGCAGGCTGAATAGAAACAATTTTTCCAAGCTTTAAGGCATTTACCAGGTCAAACAAAGATTCGTCTTTATTCCCCAATAATAGTAATTTAAAAGTATAACCTTTATCCGCCAAAACTGCCACTGCCCTCAATATACCTTCGGGATTTTTTTGATAATTAAGGTAAGAAACATGTAAAAACTGAAATACATCTGGCTGATTATTTTCATAATAAAACAAGTCGGTATTCACCACATTAGGAACTACTTTAAATGGAAGTGGAACGAAAGAAGTATTCACCGTATTACCAAGGTCGGTGGTTACAGGCAAAAATAGATTGGCCTTTTTCAGAATTCTTTTATTCAGCACCCTGTAAAAAAAATCTTTATCATATATATTAGGAACGCAATTTTGATAATAGCCTGCCCAATGCTCTGTTACAACATAAGGAATTTTAAATTTTCTTTTCAGATACAGGGCTGCCAATCCGGCTTTCATAGCAATATGTACATGAGTAATATCAGGCAATCCATAATCAGCAATAATTTGTATGATTATTTTCTTTTGAAGCCTCAGGTAAACTGAATACGAAAATAGTTTTTCAAAAAATGAAATCTTACTTGATCTTCCGTAATAAGCCCTGTAGACAATTATACCATTTTCAGTTGTCTTAATAATTTCAGTTTGCCCGTTCCGGATGTTTTCGTCCTTTACTACAAAAACAACAAAAGTACTAACACCGGCACCTGCTGCCTCTACATGTCTTACTACAAAATCTCCTGCAGATTCGTTCGTCCGACCCGGATACCAACTAGCGAGTACCAACACTTTCATTCAAGTAAAAATTTACAAAGCAGTAAGTAAAAAAAACAAAAATAATGGTTATTCATTTGTAAATACAACGAGCTGCCAAACAGTAAAAAAAATTACCTTTAAGGCTGAGCATACTTCAACCAAGAAAAATAAATAATGCAAATTGACCTTAGAAAGTACCTCGTTTGTCCTTTAAGTCAAACTGAACTGCAATTTATTTCCTCCCCAGAAAAGTTAATCCAGCAGGAAGATCAATGGCAGGATGGTTTACTGGTGGCCGGTACCGGCTGGATATACCCCGTGATTGGTTCTATTCCGAGAATGAGTATTGAATCATGTGTAGAGTATAAGGAATTTATTCTTAAAAATTTTCCGGAACATGAGTTATTCTACAGAACGGTTTTCAAGGAAAAAGAAGCACTCGTTTCAATAGCATTGAAAAAAAATTATAAAACAAAAAAAAGTTTTTCGTTTGAATGGAAAAATTATGATTTTGAGCAAGGCAAAACCTGGGGCAAAGAAAAATCGGGGATATTAGAGCGTTTTCTTCTGGAAACCGGGGAAACTATAGAAACACTAAAAGGTAAAGTAATATTTGATGCAGGGGCTGGAAATGGGCACCTCGATCTAATTCTTGCCGAACAAAATATTTTTGTAATTGCGATGGATTTTTCCAGTTCTGTTGAAAAAATTGCCCTGGCAAATAAAAGCAATCATCTTTTTCTTATTGAGGGCGATATTCAATTTCCTCCAATACGATCGAACAGTTGCGATATTATTCAATGTAGTGGCGTGTTAATTCATACCAACAATACCAGGAAATCATTTGAACTATTAACACGTTGTGTAAAATCAGAAGGAAAGTATAGTGTATGGTTGTATCGTATCCGAAAAAACAAAATACATTCGCTTCTTTTGTTTGTAAGAGAATTAATGAAACCGTTACCCTTATCAGTTAAAATTTGGATTTGTCGAATACTATTCTTCCCCCCATCCTTTCTGATAAAAAAAATGAAAAATAATAAGGAGTCCGTTACTGAAATGATGGTCAGTTTGATCGATTTTTTTACTCCTGAATTTAGGTGGGAGCATGATCAGGAAGAAGTAAAATCGTGGTTTGATAAAGCCGGTTTCACGTCAATGGCTATCACTGCTTCGGACACTTTTGGATATAATATTACCGGAACAAAAAAAAATTAGACGCAATTATACTCGTTAAATGATTTGTTTTATGACAGTTTATTTACCATTGTTATTGATAATTCTTTGCTTTAACCAATGCCAATCACCTTTTTTGATTAGAAGAAATTGAAGGAACGATAAATGTTGATCCTTATGAAAAATATAAAACATAAAAATAGCATATACAAGATAACCAACACTACTGGCAATAGCAGCCCCGGAATTACCAAAAACCGGAATCAGCAAGTAATCTAATGTTAATATAAATAGTAATGCTAACAAAGCTCCTTTTAAGTTTACGATAACTTTGTTCTTACCAGCATAGTAGGCTGTGATGAGGCTATGAATTGAAAGAGCCAGTATGCCAGGAATTAATAAAATAAAAGGCAGATACATACCCGAAAAACTTTCTCCATATAAAAAAGGAAACAAAGTCTTTCCGATTACAATAAGTATTGTGAGGATAATCAGGTAAAAAGTAAATATTACCCTGCTTAATGCTGCTAATTTTTCATTTAATTGTTTTACGTCACCTTTAGCTGAGGTTGGAAAAATTATAGTTCCGAGGAACGTTGGGAATACCATAAATAGTTGCACAAACTTTGAAACCTGGATATAATTTCCAAGATCTTTATCCTGCCAAAAATAACTTATAAACCAGTAATCGACCCTGTAAACCAAAAAGAAAACGATGTTAGTACTTAACGAAAGCACAGCATATTTCAAAATTAGCTTTACTTCAAGAAAATCAGGTAATTGAAACCATGGTCTTTTTATAGTACGCCATGAAAAACCAACCAGCAGGATCGCCTGAATAAAGACGACGATAAAATTTGCGCTAATTGAATAATTACCTGAAAGCTCCTCTTCATTAACAGACCCGGAAATCACAGCTTTTGATAAAATTCCCGACAACACTATAATCAGGAAAAATATAAGCAATACATTCATCATCAGTAAAAGAAAACTGTACATGGTAAAATTGTGCTGTACCTGGAAAAGGGCCGTGGAATTATTAATAAGTAGAAATGAAAAAATATACCCCGACAGCCATAGCAGATTATATTCTTTCATTAATGCCGGCCAGCAGAATAAAAGTAGGATACATGAAATAACCCATGCAGCGACCGACCAAATTAAAGAAAAGGTTGCCAGCTTTTGAACCTTGATTCTTTCCGATGCTCCAAAATAAACAATAGCTGATTCAACACAGAATCCAACAATTAAAATAATAAAAGATAAATTATTCAGGAGAATATAAAAATTACCGCTTGGCCCCGCACCCAGCAGACGAGCCATTAAAAGGTTTATTATAAAAACAGAAACAACATACAATCCGCGCCATAAAATAATTCCTTCTATTTTTTTTGCCAGCCCCATTAAACTTGAATTATATTGATTATTTGCTGATGAAAGATGTTTTGTATTTTTGAAATCTTTTGAATAAATCAACAATATAACATTTAGTATTGTAATATGGCGTTATTACATCGAATAAATAACAAGGCAAAAGCTGATGAAAACACTGGCTTCGGTACCAATAGCTCAATGTATGGCGGAAGATTGGTTAACCGGGATGGGCGTGCAAATGTTGAAAAAACGGGCTTAACAATTTTCGACAGGTATAGCTGGTATCACACGCTTATTGAAATGTCGAGGCTTAAATTTCTATGTCTCATTTTTATTTCATTTCTGGTAGTGAATTTGTTTTTTGCGATTGTCTATTTTGTTATCGGCGTAAACCACCTCGGTGGGATGCAGGCAATCACTACTGCAGAAAAGTTCATTGAAGCCTATTTTTTTAGCGCACAAACATTTACTACAGTGGGCTATGGTCGTATTAGTCCAACGGGATACCTTACCAGTTTTGTAGCTGCCTTTGAGGCCTTCTGTGGCTTATTGTTTTTTGCATTAGCTACCGGTTTATTATATGCGCGTTTTTCACGGCCAAAGGCATTTTTAAAATTCAGTGAGCATGCACTCATTGCTCCATTCAGGGAAGGTGTTGCACTAATGTTTCGGCTGGTACCCTATAAAAATACTCATTTAACGGAAGCAGATGTTAAAGTAACGCTGGTGGCTACCGTAGAAGAAAATGGTAAGCCGGTAAACAAATTCTATTCTCTGGGCCTTGAGCTATCTCATATCAATGCACTCAATCTCAGTTGGACGTTGGTACATCCCATTGATGAGAAAAGTCCATTGTATAATTTAACAAAAGAAGATATCATTAAGAACAATACAGAAATACTTGTTTTTGTGAGAGCCTTCGATGAAACATTTTCAAATACGGTTGTAGCCAGAACTTCTTATTTAGGAAAAGAAATTTTATTTGGCGCAAAGTTTATACCTATGTATCAACGCGCTGCTGATGGTATGTCTACCACCATTGAACTCAATAAACTAAACTCCACACAACCCATCGATATTAGTTTTGCAACAAAAATAGTTGAGACAGAAAATAAATAAATTATTCCCAGAATTTATTTGGATAATTTATACAGCTCTGAATTACACTCTCCTTTAATAGAAGGGCAATTTCATTTAAGGATGACGCGGACAATACTGACTCTGCTTTTGGAAAAAATACTTTCTCTTCAAAGCGGATATGTTTTTCAAGAAGTGAAGCAAAAGTTATAATATCATTTTCTGCCATAGAACGATCAAAAGCTTTCTTCACCAACATACGTATTTGTTGATGTTCTTCCAGTAATTGTTCAGTAAGACTGATTGGAAAATGTTTTTTGTTTAAAGCGGGAAGAAGAACAGTTTCCTCCAATTCAAAATGATCATTCAATTCTTTTGTCCAGCAATCGCAAATAAAATCACTCAATACATCTAAAGGTGCATTTTTCTTAATGCCTTTATTTAGCAATAAGGCAATCAACAACCCACTATGATGCTGTCTTGACAGAGGTTGCAATGCTTCGTGCCGTTTCATTACTTCAAACTTCGGATAATGGTCGCAAACTCTTCTGCATTCAAAGAAGCTCCGCCAACCAATCCACCGTCTACATCGGGCTGCGAAAAAATTTCTACAGCATTATTAGCTTTTACGCTTCCTCCATATAAAATTGAGATAGAACCCGCAATATCTTCACCATATTTTTTAGAAAGAACATTTCTTAGATGTGCATGCATTTCCTGCGCCTGTGCCGAACTGGCGGTTTTGCCGGTACCAATTGCCCAAATAGGCTCGTAGGCGATTACGATATTACTAATTGAAGATTCTGGTAAATGAAAAAGTGATTCTTTTAATTGAACTTCCACATAACTGTTTTGTGTACCTGCCTCCCGTATATTCAATGATTCTCCACAACAAAACAAAGGGGTAATACCATACTCAAGACAAAGATTTATTTTTTCTGCAAGTTCAGCATTCGACTCCTTAAAATATTCTCTGCGTTCACTATGCCCAACCACACAATATTTTATTCCAATTGACTGAAGCATTTCAACAGATACTTCACCGGTGAATGCACCAGATTTTTTATGATAACAATTTTGAGCAGCCACTGCATAACCTTTTTCTTCTGCTACCTGGCTATTACCCATAACAAGGTATGGGAATGGAACAGCAAAAACCACTTGTTGATGGAGGCCTGGTTCCACTCTTGCTTTTAATATATCTTCCAATAGTTTTTCCCCCTGCTGATAGGTACAATTCATTTTCCAATTAGCTGCTGCAATCTGCTTTCTCATTGTTAGTTTTTAATATTGCTCAAAAATAGTTTTCAGGGTTTGTATTTCCTGATCTGTCAATTCTTTATTCTTTAATTTTTTCCAGTTGCGGATATCCTTCATGGCCTTTTCAAAAATATATTTTTCTTTCCCACTGCTACCCCATGAAAAATCCGGAATGTATTTAGGCGTTAATCCATCACCAAAAATATTTGCACCAATACCAGCAACAGTTGCAGTATTAAAAGAAGTATTGATTGCACAACGCGAATAATCCCCCATCAATAATCCGCATTTCAAACCAACGTTAATAAATTCACGGGCAGGTTGATGCCATAACTTCACTTCACTCGCTGAATTCTTTATGTTGGAATTAGACGTTCCCGCTCCTATATTACACCACTCTCCAATAACCGAATCGCCGAGATAACCCTCATGGGCTTTATTGGAATAGCCAAAGATGACCGAATTTTTTATTTCGCCACCAACTACGCTATAAGGACCAACAGTTGTTGCCCCATAAATTCTGGCACCCATTTTAACAACGGCTCCTTCGCATAGGGCGAATGGACCCCTGATGATGGCCCCCTCCATTATTTCTGAATTTTTACCTATATAAATTGGTCCGGTAGCCGCATTTAAATAGCAATGATTTAATACAGCCCCTTCTTCCAAAAATATTTGTGTTGATTTATTAGCATTAACAGTTTCGGGTAACGGTTGCGAATACCTTCCTTTCGTAATAAGGTTATAGTCTTCCCGAAGGGCCCAATCATTAAATTCAACAATTTGCCATGGGTATTCTAATAACCGGCAGGAAGTCTCTTCTATGAAATGATCGGATGATATCAGTTTATTAATAAAAGCTACTACGAATGCAGAGGAAGGTATTAGGTTTGTCGGAAAAAAATCAGCGACGTTCGTATTGCCGTTTGATTCAGGTATGGGTATTTTTGACTCGAGCAGTTTTTGCCATTTCTCCTGAATGGTAAGTATGCCTATTCTAATTGCAGATATGGAGCGAACCTCTGCGAATGGATACAATTTACTTTTGATAGCAGAGTCCGATGAAATGGATGTATTCATACAATAAATCTACTAAAAAAAAATCCTCTTCCTTGCAAAAGGAAAAGGATAAGATAGCATTATTAAAAACAAAAAATTCTATTAAATGATTTGCTCTTATTTTTTCTTTTCGTACCGCTTTTTGAATTTATCAATTCTTCCGGCAGTATCAACCATAATTTTCTGACCGGTAAAGAAAGGATGTGAAGTATTGGAAATCTCTAATTTTAACAGCGGATACTCATTTCCATCTTCCCATTTAATTGTTTCCTTAGTTTGAGCAGCAGAACGGCTTAAGAAAGTTACACCGTTGCTCATGTCTTTAAAAATAACAAACCGATAATGATCGGGATGAATCCCTTTTTTCATAATTCTTTGATTTAAAGGTCACACGGATTTTGCCGTATGAGTAATAATTATAATTGAGGCGCAAATCTAGGCCAATATATTTGTTAAGCCAAATGAAAATTGGATCAATTTTTTACTGCAAAGTGAACCCGTTTTAGCTTTCAGGATAAGAGCCAATTAGTTTTTGGAACCTTCTTCAACAAAAGCAGCAACTCTTCCTGCACCAGCATAGCGGGTTACAAAATAGGATTCGTTTAAACTACTGATCATTACGCCGGATGAAGTGGAAGCATGAACAAATCTATTGTTTCGGATATAGACACCCACATGAGATATTCGTTTTTTACGTTGGGTTCGAAAAAAAACCAAATCACCTTCTTTTAATTCATTTTTTGAAATGCGTGCTGATTGCTGATATTGCTCATTGGCCGTTCGGGATACAGATAAATCAAATATCGATTTCATAAACGTTTGAACGAATGCCGAACAATCAATACCCGATTTGCTATTACCTCCCATCCGATAAGGCGTTCCATACCAGTTTTCTAATAATTCCATTAATTTAAAATCAATCATTTGCTCAACAGGCACATCTAATAAAATAGCATATTTGAACTGAAGGCTATTCATTTTCTCAGCGCTGAATATCGGTTCTGAAGAAATTTCCAGCGCATAGGGCGTATTTGCTTTAATACCAGGAGAGCGACTGAGATCGCTATTATTGCGGATAGAAATAGTTTCAATAAATACCGGTGCCTGCTTTCGCTTTACAGCCGCAGTATCGGCCAAAGGCTTACTTGTTGCAGAATGCTTAAATACCCTGCAGCTCACCATCGAAGTGCCAAGAATACCAATTAATAAATATTTTTTCAAAATAGTGCTAAAATGATCAATTGAAGATAACAAATACAACGCCAATATTTATTGTGGAAAGATTGTGGCGAGTTTTGAATTTATTGCAAGAAATTTGAATAGTAAGTTTGCGAAAGGTTATTTAAGAATTTAAACCTGATAAGCAGTGTTTGTTTCCGCTTATTAATGATTTTAAATTGATAACCATTAATTGAAACTAATGAAAATTGAATCTTCTCAATAAAATAGATTTATAAAAATGTCGAAGTTTTCTCACGTTCATTGCCACACTCAGTTTTCTTTGTTGGATGGTGCCGCATCAATTCCAAGTCTTTTTAAAAAAGCAGTTGCAGACGGTATGCCTGCGATTGCTATCACCGATCATGGAAATATGTTTGGCGCTTTTGAATTTGTTGCAGAAGCATACAAACACAAAAATGAAGATGGAACTTTAAAAGTAAAGCCGATAGTTGGCTGCGAATTTTATGTAGTAAAAGATCGACATGCCAAAGTTTTTACTAAAGAGTCAAAGGACCAGCGTTTTCACCAGGTATTGCTTGCAAAAAATGCCATCGGTTATCAGAATCTGATTAAGTTAACCTCATTGGGATATATAGAGGGATTGTATAGCAAATACCCCCGGATTGATAAAGAATTAATTGAAAAATATCATGAAGGATTAATTGCTACTACCTGTTGCATTGGCGCTTATATTCCACAAACGATTTTACATGGTGGTGAAGAAAAAGCCGAAAAAGAATTTCAATGGTGGCTGAATCTCTTCGGTGAAAATTATTATGTAGAATTACAACGTCATAATATCAAAGAGCAGGAGCCCATCAACCAAACGCTTTTAAAATTTGCAAAAAAATACAATGTACCTGTAATTGCTACGAATGATAGCCATTACACCAATAAGGATGATTACAATGCGCATGATATCCTTTTATGTATAAACACCGGAGAAAAAAAAGCTACCCCGGGCTATGATGATTTTGTAAATGATGATGTGCATCTTAAAGACAGGCGTTTTAAATTTCCCAACGATCAATTCTATTTTAAAACAACGGAAGAGATGAAAGCACTCTTTCATGATATACCGGAAGCGATTGATAATACCAACCGTATCGCCGGTAATATAGAAGTATTAAACCTGAAAAAAGATATCCTGCTTCCTGCTTTTCCGATTCCCGACGCATTTAAAGTACATGCCGATAGCAACCTTAATCAGTGGGAATACTTAAAACACATTACCAGTGAAGGGGCTCAAATCAGATATAATAATTTAACACCTGAAATACAGGAACGCATCGACTTTGAATTATTTACCATAAGAACCATGGGCTTTGCCGGCTACTTTTTAATTGTAAGTGATTTTATCAAAGCCGGAAAGAATTTGGGCGTATTTGTAGGGCCGGGTCGTGGATCCGCGGCCGGTAGTGTAGTCGCCTATTGTATTGGTATCACCAATATCGACCCGATTAAATACAATTTACTTTTTGAACGCTTTTTAAATCCCGATCGCAAGTCGATGCCGGATATAGATACTGATTTTGATGATGAAGGAAGGCAAAAAGTTATTGATTATGTAGTACAGAAGTATGGACAAAACCAGGTTGCCCAGATTATCACCTATGGAACCATGGCTGCAAAAATGAGTATTAAAGATGTAGCGAGGGTGATGGATCTTTCCCTGGCTGAATCAAATGCACTGGCAAAATTAATTCCCGACAGACCAGGTATTGAATTAAGACGAGTGCTGCATGCTCCATTAACTATAAAAGACGGAGAAAAGTCGTTAGAAGAAAAAGATAATGTTGGCCCAGATGAAATGGAAGGCGTAAAACGTCTTAGGGAAGTTTATAAAAAAGAAAATACGCTGGAAGGACTTGTATTGCATGAAGCCGAACGACTTGAAGGCTCAGTAAGAAATACAGGTATTCATGCTGCTGGAATTATTATCGCCCCAAGAGATTTAACTGAATTGATTCCGGTTTGCATAGCAAAAGACTCTCCTCTATGGGTAACTCAAATTGAAGGAAATATTATTGAAGATGCCGGAGTAATTAAGATGGATTTTTTAGGATTAAAAACCCTCACGATTTTAAAAAATGCATTGAGACTTATTAAAGAAAATCATGGATTGGAAATTGATATAGATACCCTTCCATTAAACGACGAAAAAACATTTCGGTTATACCAGCACGGTGATACTATTGGTACTTTTCAATTTGAAAGCCCGGGTATGCAAAAATACCTAAGAGATCTTAAGCCTGATAAGTTTGACGATCTTATCGCGATGAATGCACTTTATCGCCCGGGCCCCATGGCTTATATCCCAAACTTTATCGATCGCAAACACGGCCGGGAAAAGATTAGTTACGATTTGCCAATCATGTCCGAATACCTGGAAGAAACCTATGGCATCACCGTATATCAGGAGCAAGTCATGTTATTAGCGCAAAGCCTTGGTGGATTTAGTAAAGGAGATGCAGATGTTTTACGGAAAGCCATGGGGAAAAAGCAGAAATCCGTTCTGGATAAAATGAAGAATCAATTTATTGACGGTGCTACGAAAAAAGGCTACGAAGCCTACAGCTTAGAAAAAATATGGACAGATTGGGAGGCGTTTGCTCAATATGCGTTTAATAAATCTCATTCTACCTGCTATGCTTTTGTTGCATATCAAACAGCTTATCTAAAGGCGCACTACCCTAGCGAATATATGTCGGCAGTATTAAACAACGCAGGTAGTATAGAAAAGATTACTTTCTTTATGGAAGAATGTAAGCGAATGGGATTAAATGTACTGGGGCCGGATATCAACGAATCAAAAAAAGGGTTTGCGGTTAACCAGTCGGGTGATATTCGATTTGGATTAGGCGGATTAAAAGGAGTTGGTGAAGCCGCGTTGGAAAGTATAATTGCTGAACGAATAAAGAATGGGCATTTCATTTCTATTTTTGATTTAATAAAACGGATAAACCAACGAACCGTCAATAAAAAAACACTGGAAAGCCTAACCTATGCAGGCGCCTTTGATTGTTTTAAAGAAATGCACCGTGCACAATATTTTTATTTGGCGCCGGGAGAAACCCGCAATGGAATTGAACGTTTGATCAATTGGGGACAGGCACAACAAAGTTTAGCAGCAGGTTCAACTAATACACTTTTTGGAGATTTACCTTCAGTAATGGAAGTACCTCCGCCGAAGCTTGCCACTTGTGAACCCTGGAACCTAACCGAATTACTTGATCATGAAAAGGAAGTTACCGGAATGTTCATGAGCGGCCATCCTCTGGATCATTTCAAGTTCGAAATTCATCATTATGGCATTACTGGAATGCAGGATTTTAATGAGATAAAAGAAGCAGTAAACCTACAAGCCAATCCCAATAGAACTTTACGATTAGCAGGACTGGTAGTAGATGCACAACATCGGGTAACAAAAACAGGAAGGAATTTTGGTTCTTTTATGATGGAAGATTTTAGTGGTAAAAGTGAGTTCATGTTGTGGAGTGATGATTATGTAAAGTTTGCGAACTACCTGGAAAAGGGAAAGAACCTTTTCATAACCGGATTCTTTAAAACCAGGTGGGGTAAAGAAAATGAGTTTGAATTTAAAGTCACCAATATAATATTATTAGAAAGCATCAAGCAATTATTAACAAAACAACTTATACTTAGTATAGAGGCGAGGCATCTAACGGAATCGATGGTTAGTTTTTTTGAAAAAAATCTAAAATACCATCGGGGCCGATCGGGTATCAGGTTTAATATTAAAGAACCAAAACTGCGGCATAAAGTAACCTTATTAAGTATGGAAAATGGTTTTGAAATGAATGAAGAGATGGCGTTGTTTTTACAGAATAGCCCGGAATTAGAAGTACAGGTTGTAAGTAGTTAATTGGAAGTTGCAGTTTTTGGTTTGTCGTTAATGGAGCTCATTATTAGAGTAATCTAAGTAATAGAAGAACTATAAACCAAAAACCACAAACATTTAGAACTGTTTCCCGACTTTTTAACAGGTTAGTAAGGCAGCCGACTTAAACAAATGACAAGTTTTACACAACTTTATGTCAGCATCGCCTGTTTGATCAGATGGTAGTAAATTTGCACCTTCTTCCTAATTAAGAATTATATACAGATAAATCATTTTAAACTCAATTATTATGTCTTTAGAACTTACTGATTCAAATTTTCAAGAGAAGGTAATCAGCTCTGATAAGTTAACCCTTGTAGATTTTTGGGCAGAATGGTGCGGACCTTGCCGTGCAATTGGACCTGTTATTGAAGAATTATCAAAAGAGTATGATGGCAAAGTAAACGTTGGTAAAGTAAACGTTGATCATAATCCACAGCTATCAATCAATTACGGTGTTACCTCAATACCTGCTATCCTTTTTATTAAAGGAGGCAAAGTAGTTGATAAGTTGGTGGGAGCTCAGGCAAAATCGAACTTTGTAAAAAAGATCGAGCAACATATCTAATAATACTGAATTGTAACACAGTCTTCGTTACAAACGCCATAAAAAGTATAAATATTAAAAGGGGTCTTCTTATTGAAGTTCCCTTTTTTATTTACAAGCTTCTGCTGTTGCTGACTGGTGAATTATACGTTTTTAATTTCCTATATTGCCAAGTCTTTGCGTAACCAAAACCAACTGGCATGAATGCAACATTAGAAAACCTGCTTCGCGGAGCCTTGGGAATGTTTTTCCTGATCTTCATTTGTTGGCTCTTTAGCAACAACCGTAAAGCAATAAATTGGAGACTGGTAATTTATTGCCTCATTACCATGATTGCTTTTTACCTCGGAGTTACAAGGGTATTTTTCATCAATGATTTTTTTGATTTTTTGTCGAGGGGTTTTGTAAGAATCATCAACACTTCGATTGAAAGTACCCGAAAGATCATGTTTAGCAACCTGATCGACTATGATGGAACAGCCTGGGGATTTATTTTTGCCATAAGGGTTTTACCAACTATTATCTTCTTCTCGGCACTTTCTGCCATACTTTATTATACGGGTGTTTTACAAAAAGTCGTATGGCTTTTTGCATGGATGCTAAGTAAGCTAAAAATTTCCGGTGCTGAAAGTGTATCGAGCGCTGCAAATATTTTTCTCGGACAAACAGAAGCACCGTTAATGATTAAACCTTACCTGGAAAAAATGAATCGGTCGGAGATATTACTGGTAATGATTGGTGGTATGGCCAATACTGCTGGTAGTGTTTTGGGTGCCTATGTTTCTTTTCTTGGTAAACCCGCAGTTGCCGGGGTGGTTATTCCCTATGATCAATCGCAGGAATATTTCGCACTTCATTTGCTTACACAATCTATTCTCAGCATTCCAGCGGCGATTATCTGTTCAAAAATTTTATCACCACAAACAGAAAATGTAAATACTGAGGTGAATATTCCAAAACAGAAATTAGGTGATAACTTTCTGGATGCATTGTCAATTGGAACAACTGATGGTTTAAAGCTAGCCGTTAATGTGGGGGCAATGTTAATAGCTTTTACTGCGCTGATATTTGTTTTGAATCTTCTTTTATTCAAAGTTGGGGAATGGACATCACTAAACAATTTAATAGCCTCAAGTACACCTTATAAATCGCTATCGTTTCAAATGATAATGGGTTATATATTTTCTCCGATTGCGTGGTTAATTGGCGTAGATAGTGGCGATATGTTAAACGCTGGTCAGTTACTGGGTGAAAAAACAATCTTGAATGAGTTCAATGCATTTGTATCTTTTGGGCAAATGAAAAACGGGGATCCCGCCAACAATATTTTACCGGTAATGACCAATCCAAAATCTATTCTTATTTGTACATACGCCTTAAGCGGCTTTGCAAACCTTGCGTCAATTGGGATACAAATTGGGGGTATAAGTCAACTGGCTCCCAATCAACGAAGAAACCTAACCGAGCTTGGATTAAAAGCATTATTAGGAGGAACTATTGCTTGTTTAATGTGTGGCTGCATAGCAGGTGCACTTAGGTAAGTGATTCTGCCGTAAATTTGCACAAAGATTTACCACGTGAATAATACGCTCTCCGTCGAAACAATTATTGCCAGCCACACTGATAAAGAACTTCAACAAATTGCCTGGAAAATAGTAAACAAGGAACGTATTTCGAAAGAAGACGGATTATTACTTTTTGAAAAGGGGAGTCTTTCTTTTTTAGGTGCTCTCGCTAATTTTGTTCGTGAACGGCTTCATGGGCAAACGACCTACTTCAATCGAAATTTTCATATAGAGCCTACAAATGTATGTGTGTTCACCTGTAAATTCTGTTCGTACTCACGTTTATATGCGCATAAGGAAGAAGGTTGGGAATTGAGTACGGAACAGATGATGGATATTGTAAAAAAGTATGATGGCAAGCCTGTTACCGAAGTTCATATTGTTGGGGGCGTTCATCCAAAAATGAATTTGGCATATTTCGCAGACCTCTTACAAAAAATCAAAGCACACCGCCCCGATTTGCATATTAAAGGTTTTACTGCGGTGGAACTGGATTATATGTTTCGTAAGGCAAAGTTAACGATGGAAGAAGGAATGCAGTACCTGCACGAAGCCGGGCTGGACTCCTTACCTGGTGGGGGAGCCGAAATTTTTGATGAAACTATACGTCAGCAAATTTGCGCCGATAAAGTAAATACAGCAGGTTGGTTAAAGATTCATGAAACCGCACACAAGTTGGGGATGCATAGCAATGCAACCATGTTATATGGGCATATTGAAAATTATACGCATCGGATTGATCATATGGATCAACTTCGTTTATTACAGGATAAAACAAAAGGGTTCAACACTTTTATTCCGCTGAAATTCCGTAACCATGATAATGAAATGAGTCATATTGCAGAGAGCAATACCATTGAAGATTTAAAAGTATATGCAGTTGCAAGACTGTACCTTGATAATTTTCCTCATATAAAAGCTTATTGGCCGATGCTTGGCCGGCAAAATGCCCAGCTTACCCTTTCTTTTGGAGTAAATGATATTGATGGAACTATAGATGACTCAACCAAAATTTATTCAATGGCCGGATCAGAAGAGCAAAATCCCTCCATGACAACTGCCGAATTGGTTACACTTATAAAACAGGCTGGCAGAAAACCGGTAGAGCGAGGCACGTTATATAATGAAATAAGAGATTATTCAAACTTAACAGTAGAAGAAATTGAATTGAACCCACTTTTGAATTAATAGTATTTATCTCAGTTGTCCCGCGGCCCATTGCAGCCCGGCAAGATTTTTGTAAAATTTTGTTTTGAGTTCTATTATTTTTTGTTGCGTTTCCAATACTTTATTTTCTCTTGAGTTCAATAGAAAGAGCGTACTCTCCCCTATCTTGAATCTCGTGTCTTCGCCTGATAACAAGCGCTCGTAATTTGATACTATTTTTTCTGAAAGCTGTACCTGCTCCTTAAGAGCCCACACTTCATTATAATAAAATTTTATTTTATTCTCTATTTGCCATTGCTCCTGCTTTTGAGCAAGCCCCGTTTCTGCTACTTTTAATTTAGCCTGGCGGTAAGCACCCCTGCCTTCTGATAACCGAAGTGGCATATTAAATTGAATGCCATATTTATAATTATTCTCCAAAAAAGATGTACTCACCTTTGCAAGTGCATTGTATCCCTTATTCAATAAGTTTGCTTTAATATCCAGTTTAGGCAACATGCTTTGAAATTTAAGTTGTTGATCAATCCTTAACCAATCAATTTTAAAATCATAAACCTTCAATTTCGGATGTTGTGCACGTGCAGTTAGTAAAACTGAATCTAATAATGGAATCGGCTGAGCTGCAATTTTATTTATCCAGGAAGTGTCGGGAACAATTGTTTCTGGTAATAGATAAGGAGTTTCATTTTGCAACCAAAGATAATTGGATAGTTCTATCGCCGCATTACGAAACTGAAGCCTGGCCTCGTTTTGCTGTAATTGAAAACTTTGAAGTTGGGCAATAGCCTCTGCAGTATCAATGGCAGGCCTGTTACCCTGTTGAAATTCTATTCGCACAAAGCGGTAGCGTGCTTCGTTTACAATTACTGATTTATTTATTATTTGCAAATTCTTATACGCTCTTACCCAGTTCCAGAAACTGCTGATTCCATCAAAGAAAAGATTGTTGAGCTGTTGCATCCGCTCAGCTTCTGCCTGCCTGGTATAAACTCTTGCCTGTTGCAATACTGCTCTACGCTTATCCAATACCAAATCTTTTAATAATGGAACACTTATACCGAGGTAACTGCTTTGCCCAAACGTAGTCTCATTATTTACTTTTCCTCCCGATACCTCTTCCGCGCCGGCATAAATTTCAATTCCATACCAGGTAGGGATGGTGAGTTGGGGATTGTAATAACTATAATATAAACTACCATCAAATCGTTTGCGTTCAAAATCCGTTGAGAGAATCGGATCAAAGTCTCCTTTCGCTTGCGTAATTGCCGATTGTGCCCGTTGAATTGCATATCCAGCCTGCTTCACCACCGGGTGATATATCCGAATTATATTTAAAAAATCCTGCTCAGTTAATTGTTGGTTGCTATTGGTGTCAGGGGAAGCTTGCCCATAACTATTTTCACTACAAGTTGTAACAACTATTAAAACAAGCAAAACAATATCATGCAAGCCTTTCAAAATAGCATTCATTGCAACAGTTAATTTTTATTTTCTTTAGATAAAACCTGATTCGTTGTTTTATAGAAATCGGGAGGAAATCCGTTTATATTTCGCCATAATTCATACCATATCGGAACATCTTTTAATAGGGCTATTCCAGAAGCTCCGGTGCCAATCCGTAATTGAGGTGGCCATGGTTTTTTTGCAACCTCCTCTGCTACCAAAACCCGGAACAGACCGTTATCACTAACCGCATTTTCAACAACGGTTACTTTGCCGGAAAAAATACCATAAGAAGCCTTTGGCCACCCGCTGAACACGATAGCCGGAAAACCATCGAAGATAAAACGTACGGGTTGCCCTACACGAACTAATGGCAAATCAACCGGGCGGATAAACAATTCAACGGCATATTGCTGTTTATCCGGAACAATTTCAACTAACATTTCTCCCTCTTTTATTATTTCATTAATCCCTTGCCTTCGGGCCCCTATCACCTGCCCGCTTTGAGGAGCTTTTAAGATATATTGCCCATTGCGTATAGAATAATTACTATACTGATTTTTTAATTTTGAAAGCTCTCCTTCCCCGGTAGCTATTTGTGATAAGGATTGGAACCGATCAGATCCTGTTTTTGAAATTTTTTCGAGGTATTGTTGACGCTCTCCGTTCAGCTCTAGCTGAAATCGAATCATTTCCTGCCTCGCATTGTTTAATTTAATTTCTGAAGTTGTTCGCTTGGCAAGTGCATCCTGCTTTGCCTGATTACGCTGTTCCAACTGAACCAGTGAAACCAAACCGGAATCATACATAGCTTGTTGACGAACTAATTGCAGCGATTTAATTGAATAATCATTTATTGCTGCAACAAACTCCATACTATCGCTGCGTATTTTCATTTTTTGCTGATCAATTTTATTTTGAAGTTCCTGAAGTTTTAGTGCAAGCGCTTCAATCAATGCATTCATCTGCTGATCTACTGTACCGATTTTGTTACGATAATTTTCTACTGCAGATTCTTTAGCATTCATTTGTTCTTTCGTTCGTGAAAGCAATTGCGGATCGAGATAGTCATCTTTTATTTCTGCCAATTGAACGATCGTATCTCCTTCCTTTACAAAATCGCCTTCTTTTACATACCACTTAATAATCCGCCCAGCAATAATGGTATTAAGTTGCTGTGGGCGCTGTTCCTGACGCAAAGTGGTAACAAATCCTTTGGCCCGGATATTCTGTGTCCAGGGTAACAGGAGCATAACAGCAACTGCAATCATAATCCCCAAAAACCAGTAACGCACCTTGCTTTTATGATGTATGCGATAAACATTATTAAATGAATTAATTGAACGGTGGTCTCCTATTTCAGATTCTACTTTCTTTCTTATTGCATCCATAATTAATGATAATTATTTTATAGATTGAATTCGTCCATTACTCATATGAATTTGCTGATTGCAGGAACTGGCAAAAGAATCATCGTTTGTACAAACGATAACTGTAACATCTTTTAATTCATTTAATAAATAATTTTTAATTTTTTCAGATTGAATAGGTTCCAATCCCAACCAGGGTTCTTCCAACAACAATAGCCGGGGTTGGTGTATTAATGCACGGAGCAATAAAATTCGGTGAATTATTTTTCGGGATAATCTTCTTCCTGCGGGGTCAAGGTAAAGTTGCAATCCTTCTTTTTGTGTTTCCAGGAAATCGCTTAAACCAATTTTTTGTGCAAGCACCATAATTTCTTGATTGGAAATTTCTTTATTACCCATAGAAATATTTTCATACAGGGTTCCTCCAAAGATATCCTGCATACCTAACAAGGTTCCTGTTTGAGAACGAAGTGCGTTCAGATTATAATTCGAAATAGGTATCCCGTCAATTGTTATGATTCCATCGTAGGGTTGATAAGAACCAGTCAACACACGTAACAGCGTTGATTTTCCCGAGCCATCTTCGCCGCTAATACAAATTTTTTCACCCGAATTAACAGTAAATGAGATGTTTTGAAGGATCGGTTTATCAGTTTCATAAGCGAAATTAAGTTCATTCACTTTTATTGTCATCCCCATTTTTTTATTTTTTCCCTCAGCATACTCACCGGTTATTTCCATAGGATTATCTGGTAATTTAGAAAGCTTTTCTACAGAAGTTAGCACATCATATACATTATCGAGATTACCAATTAATTTTTCTACAGAAGACATAACAATTAGAATTACAATTTCTGCAGCAATAAACTGTCCGATATTCAATTGTTCATTCACCAATAGAAAACTTCCAACAATAAGCATTGAGGCCGTAATGATAACTTTAAATGCAATCAGGCTCCAGTACTGAAGAAGCAAAATCTTAAAATGACTTGTACGGGCTTCGAGATAACCCATAACCAGTTTATCCGTTTTAATTAAATGCAATTGAGATCCGCGGGAAAATTTAAACGACATCACCACTCTGGCAATTTCCTGCAGCCATCCTGCCACATTGTATTTATAGTTACTTTCTTCAATGCTGGTCTGAAGTCCACGGTTTCCAGAAAAACGAAGAATCAGGTACAAAATAGAAACAAGACTAATACCAAAAAAGATAAATACCGGGTGATAAAAGGAAAGAAGAATAAGTCCGAAAAGAATTTGAAGCGTCGCTGCCGGTATATCCAACAACAGTTTTGACAGACCTTTCTGAAGAGATACAGTATCAAAGAAGCGATTGACAAGTTCTGGTAAATAATAAGCATCTACCGACTTCAGGTTAATGCCAGGAATGGAATAAGCATATAAAAATGAATACCGGACAAAAAGCTGCTGCTGTATTTTTTCAATGATTTTTATTTGGTTCACCTGCAAAAGACCATTGATGAAAACACCAAATACTACAAAAAAGATCAGCAATACCAATGAGGTAGAAATTGATCCCCCTAAAACAAAACTAATGATGGATTGAATACCCAGGGGAAGAGAAAGTTGAACCAACCCACTTAAAATGGCATAAAAATATATAGCGGATATTTCTTTTTTTTCAAATCGTAATATGGCTAATATCCTCGAAACTGCATTATTATTCATGCCCGTTAATAATTATAGGTTATGTTCAAAGAGAGTTCTAAGTTTTCCTGAATAAAAAAATTGTATTCAGGCATATGCTCTTTTTTTTATTGTAAACATTTACAAATAAAAAACTTTTGCAAAGATGCATTAAACTATTTGAATTAATTGTTGCAAAATCCTTAACATTCGCTAAGGCTGATGGGGATATGGATAGCCAGTCCGCCTTCTGATGTTTCCTTATACTTAAAGTTCATATCCCTGGCAGTATCCCACATCGTTTTAATAACGGTATCGAGCGATACCTTTGCAAAGTCGGGTGTAGATTGCAGCGCTAATTGAGAAGCTGTGATTGCTTTTATAGCACCCATTGTATTTCTTTCGATACAAGGTATTTGAACCAATCCTCCGATGGGGTCACAGGTTAAACCCAAATGATGTTCCATGGCAATTTCAGCAGCCATCAAAACCTGGCGTTGAGATCCTCCCATGGCCTCGGTTAAACCGGCAGCAGCCATTGCAGAAGATACACCAATTTCTGCCTGGCATCCACCCATTGCAGCCGAAATGGTAGCACCTTTTTTAAAAACACTTCCAATTTCTGCGGCAGTAAGCATAAACTGTACAATTTTATCATCATTATTACCATTACAAAAAACAACATAATAATGAAGTACGGCGGGTATAACTCCTGCGGCACCGTTAGTAGGTGCTGTTACCACTCTGCCAAAAGAAGCGTTTTCTTCATTAACAGCTAAAGCAAAACAACTAACCCAATCTAAAATGTAATTAAACTCCATACCCCCCGACTGAATACTTTCCAGCCAATTTGATTCATTGTAAATTCTTCCTTGCAATAGCCTTGTATTCAGTTCTGCAGCCCTGCGACTTACGTTTAATCCACCGGGTAAGATACCCTTTGTATGGCAACCCCGAAAGGTACATTCCTTCATTACCCGCCAAATATTTAAAAGTTCATGCTGTATTTGTTTTTCAGGGCGCCAGCATTGCTCGTTTTCCATAACTATTTCACTAATATTCATGCCCGTTGTCCGGCACCAATGCAAAATATCTTCGGCACTATCAATCGGAAAGGGTAATTGAACCTCATTTGCTGCAACCGGTTCTTCCCCTTCTTTTTTTACAAAGCCGCCCCCAATCGAATAAAAAGTTTCAGCAACCTGTTCACCGGAAGAAAAGGTAGCAAGAAAACTAAGTGCGTTTGGATGATAGGGTAAGGATTCTGATATTAAATACTCAATATCTTCTTTTGGATCAAACTCAATTTCATGCAATCCATGCAATACCAATTTATTCATTAAAAGAATATCCGTAATTTTTGCCTCAATACTATCTACCGGAATTGTTACGGGGTCCTCACCGGTTAAACCCAGTTGAATAGCAATATCGGTTCCATGTCCTTTCCCGGTTTTTGCTAATGAACCATAAAGGAGCACCCTTAGCGATTTAACCTGAAATAATAGTTCTTTATTGAGTAATGATTCAGAAAACCGCTGAGCTGCACGCCATGGTCCCAGTGTATGAGAGCTGGAAGGTCCTACCCCAATTTTAAAGATGTCAAAAACGGAAATTGGTTCGTGTGGCAAAGAAAAATATTTCAAACAAAAGTAAACGAAAATGCAACGCTATGCATCGGCTTAAGGTTAGGCTGTAGTTACCTTATTGAATATTGTTAAGAGTAATATCAAAAACAAGAATAGAATTAGCCGGAATTATTACAACGCCAGTAATATCTTTTACGTCAACAGCTCCATAACCCAATGTGGGAGGAATATATAAAACGATGCGACCACCTTTCTTAATTAAAGGAATACCTAGTTTCCATCCTTCAATAAGCGACCCAAGCGTAAAGATGGCACTATTTTTAGAATCGAATGTTGTGCCGTTGGTAAGCCTTCCCGCATATTTTACTTCCACACCAGAACATAAACCTGGTGCATCGCCAGTTCCCGACTGCACCACCTGGTAATACATATTACTACCATGTTTAGTGGCAGTAATACTATTTGAAGAGAGGTAAGTAAGTAACGCTTGTTCCTCCGCAGCAGGGGCAACTTTGTTATCGGTTTTATACGCGCATCCTATGTCTTTTTTCAAACAACCACTTAGTAAAAATGCGAAACAAAACAAAGCGCCGGAAATCAATTTCATGACAAGTTTTTTGCAAATATAATTGTTCAAAATTTAGACAGGATTTTTCTTATTAAAGCTGCATAGGAGGTTCCTTTTCCTCCCTGGCTTTTAACTCCTGGTACTGCTGTTCTTTGATGTCCCATTGATGACGCTTGTAAAAAATTCCTACAAATACACTTATTAGGATAATTGCAATGATTAATACAAATGGACTTGTTTTAGAATTTGCCACTGTATCGGCTCTTTTGAACCATAATTTACCAGAGAATTGTATGATCATAATAGGAATGGCAAAAATCAACCCAACAGGCAAACCAATTAACA
>JANNEK010000360.1:0-3128 GCA_031378605.1 Chitinophagaceae bacterium
CTAAACAAAGCAATTCAAATAGGTTTAATGGCAACAATACATTTTAGAAACGCCGTGCTAAAAAAAATAGCTTCGAGACAACTCAAGAGAAGAAATTAAAAAAATATATTTCCATTTCCGCTTATCGATCCAATATGTAAAGTTGCGGTAAAAAGGCATACTCAAATGTAGGAAGATTTTAGCAGCCATTATGTATTACTTTTCTTTACCGATACTCTCTTTGTTATTCTTTATTTCAGAAAGGCCACAAAAAATAATCCGGAACGAATTACTATCTTCAAACTTTTTTTATAATTAATTACAGATACGTTGAAAAAAATAGGGCTTCTATCAGATACGCATGGCTATTTGGATGATGCCGTATTTAACCACTTTGCACATTGCGATGAAATTTGGCACGCTGGAGATTTTGGTTCAATAGAATTGGCTAACGCATTTGTAAAAAAGTATAGTAAGACTATTTTTAGGGGTGTTTATGGGAATATCGACGGACAAGATATACGAGCTGAATTTCCGGAACAACTTGTTTTTATGTGCGAAGAGGTAAAAGTATTAATGCGTCATATTGGAGGGGCACCACCTAAGTATAATCCTGAAACAAAAAAAGAATTAGTACTTCACCAACCTCAATTATTCGTAAGCGGTCATTCTCATATTTTAAAAATCATGTTCGATGAAAAATTAAATTGCCTGCATATGAACCCCGGCGCTGCGGGTAAGCATGGCTGGCATAAAGTAAGAACTTTGATACGATTTGTAATTGATGGAAAAGATATGAAAGATTGTGAAGTAATTGAATTGGGGAAACGATAAAATAACCGATTCACTTCTTAAACAAAATCCGGGTTATTTCATTTTTTCGTTGCTTGGCTACCGGCAGCATGGTTTTATCAATAAGCACCACGCTTCTTTTATCATGTGTATAATTTTCAATGAACTTGCGGTTTACCAAATGCGATTTATGGATCCGAAGAAACTGATGTTGCAAAAGAATGTCCTCGTATTCTTTCATTGTTTTGGCGCTCAAATGGCGGCGGCCATCAGAAAGGTAGAACCAGGTATAATTACCCTCTCCTTCGCATCGTATTATTTGGCTGATCGTAAAAAATACGGCCCCCTCAATGGTAGGAACCGCAATTTTAAAATCGCCCTCCTCTTTCTGTTTTAAGTTATGTACCAGGTTTTGCAATAATTGCTCTGTCTCTTTCGCATAATTTTGCTTTTCTTCAAATCGAAGGATCGTCGCTTTCAATTCATCTTTATCTACCGGTTTTAATAAATAATCCAATGCACTACGCTTTATTGCTTTTATCGCATATTCATTATAGGCAGTAGTAAAAACAATTTCGAATTTTGGGTGCTGAAATTTTTCCAGCAACTCAAACCCATTCATGCCGGGCATTTCAATATCCAGGAATAAAACATCTGGCGAGTTATTCTGGAGCGCCAATAGTGCCTCTGCACCACTGGAGCAGTTCGCAATAACGTTTACATTGCTGCAATATTTATGCAATAAATATTCCATCACTTCGCGGCAATGCTTTTCATCATCAACTATAATCGCCGTCATATATTTTGTATTGAAGTGTTACTAATACTCTTGTACCCATTGCATTTCCCTGTTCGTCGGCTACATCAGTAATTACTGTACCCGCATTTACATTATACACTTTGTTTACTATGTCCATTCGCTCCGCTGTTATTTTCATACCATGCGATTTTTGCCTGGTAGCCGTTTTACTTTTTTGTCGTTTTGCCTCCTCTCTTCCTACACCATTATCTTCAATTTCGATATGCAATTGTTCCAGTTGTTCCCAAACACGTAGAGTAAGTTTACCACCCGGTTTTGTGCGATGCAACAAGCCGTGCCAGATAGCATTTTCTACATAAGGCTGAATAATCATAGGCGGAACCGCTACTGTTTCAATGCTGATTTCAGGATCAATATTAATATCATACTTAAAAGAATTATCAAAACGAACCGCTTCCAATTCAATATAAAGGCTCAATGCCTTTAATTCATTCTCGAGCAATACCCATTCACTACGGCTATTGTCTAATATCAGGCGCATCAGTCTTGAAAACTTAGTAAGGTAGCCGGAAGCATTATCAGGGTCATTTTTTAAAATAAAATTATTAATGCTGTTTAAACTATTGAACATAAAGTGCGGGTTCATTTGTGCCCGCAATGCCTGCATTTCTACTTCGGCAATACGCTTATCAATAACCGCTTTTTCATTTACCCTCTTTTTATAATTCTTTTCCCTGAGTTTTGTATAGCCGAAAATACCTGTTGCAAATACGAATATGCCACCAATAATAAACCAGGATTGCTGCCAAAAAGGTGGCGCTACTTTAATATATACAGGGTACGTTGCCTCTGTCCAGTTAACTCCGTCTCTGGATGCCCGTACTAAAAAAGTGTAGCTGCCTGGCGCAATGGATGTATAGCGAATAGTACGATCTGTTGTAGCCGTTGACCAGATTTTATCCGCTCCTTCTAATTTATAGGAGTATGAAATATTTTCTGCTCCATATATATCAATGGCGCTATACGAAAAATCAATCCGGCTGTTTTTATACTCTAATTCAATGATATGTTCAAAATTTGTTACGGTAGTATCCGAAAAATTAGCAGTATGCACCCATACCGATAATTTCTCATTTTTATTTTTCAACAGGAATGGAGAAAAGTAAGTCAACCCTTTTTTACCACCGAACATAAAATCACCATTCTTTGTTTTCAGAGAAGCTGATTCGAAACCGTAGTTAGGAAAGCCATAAGAATAATCATAAAAAGTAAAGGTTTTTTTTACCGGGTCGTATTTACCCATATACCTGCCATTGGCAATCCATAAATTTCCAAGAGAATCGGAAAGTGAAGTTTCGCTCCGTTCATCTTTCAGTTCATTTGTGATACTGATTACGCTTATCTTTCCATCGGTCCCCAATACATCAATACTCTTTGTTCCTAACATATAAATATTACCAACCCTGTCTTCCTGAAAATCGTTGATATAATAATTAAGCATTCCCTGTTCTCTCGAGTAAAAACTAAATGCCCCGGATTTGTTGTATTTATAAACGCCTTTTGATGGATAATAAAAATAATAATTTCCGTTTCGATC
>JANNEK010000423.1:0-5681 GCA_031378605.1 Chitinophagaceae bacterium
TATTTTAAATGATGGCAGCTTGTATATTTTCATTCCATAAAAATACCATCAGATCATGACACCGTAATTTGAACCGTTCTGCTGTATTGGCAAAAGCATATTCCTTCCTAAATAACAAAATTAGTTCCCTACATGTATACCTACACGCAATCGGCAAAATTACTGGAACGGGCAAAAAACTCACTTGCCGGAGGAGTTTCTTCGGAATTCAGAAAATACAATCATCCGCATGCTATATTTTATTCGCATGCCGATGGCTGCAGAATTTATGATGTGGATGGAAACGAATACCTCGATTTTACGTTGAGCCAGGGGCCAATGATAATCGGTCACCAACACCCACATGTACTGCAGAGAGTATCGGAGTATTCAAAAAAAGGGCAGCTCTTTGCCGGACAGCATATTTTAGAAATCGAATTGGCCGAAAAATTACAGCAACTTATTCCGTCTGCCGAACTGATGCGTTTTTGCTTAGATGGTTCTGAAGCAGTACAAACTGCTTTCCGAATTGCAAGGGCAAAAACGGGTAAACAAAAATTTTTGCGTTTTGAAGGACATTATCATGGCTGGCTCGATAATGTAGCATGGGGATTATCCACTCCCTCTATAGAACATCTTGGACCAAGGGAAGATCCCATTGCTTTTCCCTGGACAGCAGGGCTTCCTGAAAATGTAGAAAATGATTTTATTATTTTGCCCTGGAATGATTTAGAATTACTTGAAAAAACAATTAAAGAAAAACATTCAGAAATAGCAGCCATTATAACGGAACCCATTATGTGCAATAATGGATGCATATTACCGAAGGAAGGGTTCCTGCAAGGCATGAGGAAACTTTGCGACCGCTATAACATTACATTAATTTTTGATGAAGTTATAACCGGATTCAGAGTTTCTATTGGTGGTGCACAACAATATTATTCCATTACACCCGATCTTTCCATTTTTGCAAAAGCTATCGCAAGTGGTTACCCGATTTCAGCCATCGTTGGTAAAAAAGAATGGATGAACCTGGTAGTGGAAAGTAAAGTAATTCATGCTGGCACTATGAATAGTAGCAATGCTACAGTGGCGGCCGCATTGGCAACGATTGAAGTATTAGAATCAGGAAATATATATGAACGAATATTTTCGATGGGACAACAATTAATGCTAGGCTTGAACGAAATCGGAAAAAAGAATAATAGCAATCTTCTAGTGCAAGGATTAGGCCCGATGTTTCATACAGGTTTTACGTCACTAGGCTCAGTAAATGATTTCAGGGATACACTGATGTATGATAAAGTAAAGCTGAACAAATTTATTGCAGGTATGCACGACCGGGGCATTCGGATTATTGGCCGCGGTTTATGGTATATATCTGCTGCACATACAGAAAAAGATATTGACACTGCATTGGGAATAGCTTCCACTGTTTTCAAACAATTATAGTTTTTCACGATGAATAATAAGAAATCTTTTTTTATTCCGCTTTTGATGATTGGCTTATTGTTTGGCGTATTCGGTTTCGCCGCCTGGTTAAATAGTATATTGATTCCTTACTTTCAAATAACCCTTGAATTAAATAATATCCAAATTACACTGGTAACTTTTTCCTTCTTTATTGCCTATGTGGTAATGGCCCTGCCTTCTTCCTGGGTATTAAAAAAAATTGGTTTTAAAAAAGGGATCGTTTTGGGTTTGGTTATTATGGCAGTAGGAACCTTGCTATTTATTCCGGCCGCTTATTTAAGAGCTTATTGGTTATTCCTTCTCGGTCTTTTTTTTATGGGTACGGGCCAGGCATTGTTACAAACCGCAGCCAATCCTTATATAACGATCCTTGGGCCACACGAAAGTGCCGGGCAGCGTAATAGCTTAATGGGTGTATTTAATAAGATAGCCGGCATCGTTAGTCAGCGTGTATTAGGGCCCATACTACTTTTAAATGCCGATGCTATTATGATGGGTATTACAAAAATGACTTCTGCAGAAAAAATAAAAGCGTTGGATGAAATGGCCCTTCGTGTTATCAACCCCTATATCATCATTACGATTCTTCTATTAGTGATGGCAGTTATAATGTGGCTGGTGGCGTTGCCCGCAATAAATGAAGAAGAAGCAAATCCTGTTACCGAAGGATCGCTAAATAAAAGTATCTGGCAATTTCCAAATTTAATATTGGGAGTACTTGCATTATTTTGTGCAGAAGGAACCGAATCCATTACCAGTTATTATATTATTCCCTATGGACAAAGCATGGGTTTTACTACAGCGGCCTCCCAGGTTTTTGTTGATTATATTATTTATGCAATGCTGGCCGGATATATTGCAGGTATCGTTTTGATTCCTAAATATATTTCGCAATCAAAAGCGCTGGCCGGCTGTGCCATTTTAGGAATTGGTTTTTCCGTGGCTGCTATTTTTACTCATGGATTTACTTCTGTATTATGTGTTATTGCGATGGGTTTTTGCAATGCATTGAATTGGCCCTGCATTTGGCCCCTTGCCTTAAACGGATTGGGTAGGTTTACCAAAACCGCTGCTGCCTTTTTAATTATGGCTATTGCAGGAGATGCCATTTTTCCTATCGTTTATGCACAACTGAATACAGTGTTTGGAGCGCATGCAGGTATACTATTGCTACTAATTCTTTATACAGTTATTCTGTTTTATGCTACCATTGGATACAAAAAGAATAGTTGGCAAAAAAGTAGTTTAGTTTGAAAAATTAAACATTCTTATATGAAAAGTAATGAGAAGTTAACAGAGGTGGGCGTAATTGGGTTGGGATTAATGGGTAGCAGTATTGTAGCCGCTATGCTGATGAATGGATACAAAGTGATTGCTCTTGCTCCGATGGAATCGGACCTGAAGCAGGGACCAGGAAATATAGCGCATGCATTGGATGAATCGTTCAGGCATGGAATTCATAACAAAGAGATAGCCTTACTTAGCGAAAATGTTTTCTATACAACTGATTATGGCGACTTGCATAATTGCTTTCTAATTATTGAATGTGTTGTTGAAAATGCAGACATCAAAAAAACGGTTTATTCCCTGGTAGAATCAGTCGTTTCTTCCAACACAATCATTACTACCAATACGTCGGCCATTCCTATTACACTACTGCAGGAAAACTTAATTCATCCGAATCGTTTTTTAGGAATGCACTGGGCCGAACCTGCTTTCACTACTCCATTTCTTGAAATAATTTGCGGGCCGCAAACAGATTTGGCTATTGCCGAATCATTGTACCAAACAGCCTCCTCTTGGGGAAAAGAACCTACCCTTGTTCGAAAAGATATTCGGGGGTTTATTACTAACCGTTTAATGTATGCGCTTTTTAGGGAAGGATTTAATTTGGTTGAAAATGGTTATGCCACCGTGGAAGACATTGACCGGGCCTGCAGAAATGATGCGGGACATTGGATGACATTCTGCGGAATGTTCCGTTACATGGACCTTACCGGTTTACAGGCATATTACCACGTTATCAAAGACCTGTTTCCAACCCTTTCCAATCAAACTGAAACTCCTTCATTGATTGAACGCATTGCCAACGACAGAGGTAATGGTATTTCGAATGGAAAAGGATTTTATAACTATTCAAGTGAAGAAGCGGCTGAATGGGGAAAAGCGTTTGAGGAGTTTTGCTACGACATCAACAACCTCGCACGAAAATATCCTATCAATCTTGTTGAGCAGCGATTGACTACGAGGGCTGAAAAAAATAAATAAGATGTTTACATTAAGTATAATAAGATTTCGCCATAATAAAATGAATATGTTCTATGATAATTATTGATGCCCACTTAGACCTGGCAACCAATGCAATTACCTTAAACAGGGATCTTACTAAACCTGTGTATGAAATTCGAAAAAGAGAAAAAGAATTAAATTGGAAGGATACGCCAGACAGAGGGAACGGAACGGTAGCGCTTCCAGATTTGCGCAATGGAAATATCGGCTTAGTAGTTGCTACCATTATTTCACGCTTTTCAGCAGCAGGTAAACCATTGGCCTCTCTTCGTTTGCCAGGATGGCATTCTCCCGAGCAGGCCTATGCGTACGGGCAGGCGCAACTTTCATGGTATAAGATAATGGAAGATAAAGGTGAGATGGTACAAATAACCACGAAACAAAAATTGAAAGAACATTTATCGTTGTGGGAAAATGACACTATTTCTTCTGAAAATAAACCGATTGGATATATTTTAAGTTTAGAAGGCGCCGATTCAATTATTAATCTATCCTACCTCGAAAAATATTATGAGCAGGGATTAAGAGCCATTGGGCCTGCTCATTTTGGACAAGGAAGATATGCACCCGGCACGCATTCGGATGGAACCGGTTTAACGAATATGGGAAAAGAATTATTAATGGAGATGGATCGACTCAATATCATTTTAGATGCCACTCATTTAACTGATAAAGGATTTTTTGAAGCAATGGATATTTATAAAGGAACCGTATGGGCCAGTCATCAGAATTGCAGGGCCGTGGTGCCTGGCGAACGGCAATTTTCTGATGAGCAACTAAAATTACTTATTGAAAGAGGTGCTGTTATTGGAGGTGCTTTAGATAGCTGGATGTTGTATCCGGAATTTCAAATGGGAAAACATCAACCAAAAGAATTAGGAATCGATCTTGAAAAATTAGTCGATCACTTCGATCATATTTGCCAACTCGCCGGAAATTGTTTGCATATTGGATTCGGTACAGACCTCGATGGACTTTTCGGTACAGAACAATCTCCTTGTGATTTAGATACCATTGCTGATATTGTAGAGTTTAAAAATATACTTGCCGGAAGAGGTTATACTTCAGAAAATATAAAGAATATCTTTTCTGGTAACTGGTTAAGATTACTGGAAAAAACATGGAGTTAATGCCACCATTACCTTGTAAAACAATTTAAGAAAATTTATTTTTTTGATTTCGCCGACGGATTGCTGTCAAATATCCACAATAACATGGGCTTCACACGACCATCAATCAATGGCTTAATTTCTTCGAGAAATTGAGGAGAAACAGCAGGACAACCTTCACTTTGGCAAATAGGCATATCTGTTTCTTCATAACTGATACAACCCATCGCATGCAATACTACAAAGCGTTTATATGCATTACTATTTGAATTATCCAATCCGCTTAATTTAAAAGCAAGTCCGAATTGCCCTGTATATGATTTTCCAATTTTATAACGACCCAGCGAGGTACAGTTACTACCGGGTGCATTGGAAAATTCTTTTGCAAACGTAAAACGTTCATCACCTCTTCCATGAGCTACGAGTGCGCTATTTTCGATAGTCATCGTTTTCAGATTTACTACATAAAAACGTTT
The DNA here is from genome assembly GCA_031378605.1 of Chitinophagaceae bacterium. GTDB lineage: Bacteria > Bacteroidota > Bacteroidia > Chitinophagales > Chitinophagaceae > Endoryza. The sequence goes on from JANNEK010000423.1 coordinate 5,327, forward strand.
CCTTCCCGATTTCAAACTCATATTTATCAGAAATGCATATTCAGTATCATAATTATTTTCTACAGCATATTGCTTTAAAACAATTGTTTGTTGCATTAATTCAGCTTCAGAATAAAGGTTTATTCCTGTTTCTGGTTTTATAGTAGTATAACCCGGAGGTATATAGGTTCTTTTACCACCCTTTTCCAGATTTTTATCCGTTATTTTATTTTCAATGGGTAGTAATTCATCTTCTGAGTTACAGGGGCCAATAAAAGAAGATGCTATTCTTTTTGAATCGGATGGCTTTATTACTCTAACGCCTTCGATAGAACCGCTAAATGGAATAGCTGATTGGCGGGTAGTACTGCAACTG
>JANNEK010000425.1:0-1585 GCA_031378605.1 Chitinophagaceae bacterium
ACTATTGACTATTGACTATTCACTATATTGTCCAGCTCGTCATACCATGATCAACAAACTGATAATTTTTTACATAGCCTCCAAACCGGGCTAAGGTTTCAATTACCCCATATTTTGTATTAACAGGGCAATAGAAAATCATAAAGCCACCACCTCCGGCACCAGAAATTTTTCCACCGGAGGCCCCTGCTTTTTTAACGGCTACATATATTTCATCAAGTTGATCTGTACTTATTCCCTCCGCCATTTGTTTCTTTTGTTGAAAACCAAAATCAAGAATCTCACCAATTTCATTCACTCTTCCTTTCAGCAGTGCTTCTTTCATTAATTGGGCCTGCTGTTTTAATTGGTGCATTGCTTCAATCGATTTTTCTTTTTTTTGAACAACATTTTGGCTTTGCTTTTCAATAATCTTCGCAGATTCACGGCTTGTAGCGGTATAATGCAATACCAGGTTATTTTCTAACTCAAATAAGTATTGCTGTTTGATGCGAAGAGGGTTAACGATGACTTTATCTCCGGCTAAAAATTCCATAAAGTTCACTCCCCCGAACGTGGCTGCATATTGATCCTGTCTGCCGCCAGCCATATTCAACTCTTTTCTTTCAATTTCATATGCGAGATGCGCGATATCATATTCGCCTAAGGGCAACCGAAGCATTTCAACAAATGCGCCAATAATTGCAACAACCAGTGTAGAGGAAGTACCTAATCCAGAACCGGCCGGGGCGTCCACGAAAGTAGAAAGACGAAATCCGGTTAAAGGCATTCCGTATTCTTTTTGAATTCGATTATAAACTCCCTTTAAAAGATCAAGTTTTCCATCGATAGGCAATTGAGAAGCCCATTCAAATCGTTGTTCTTCTTTTTGATCCATTGCACATAGTATGATTGCATTTTCCTTCAGGGGTTCAATCGTTGCATGCGCATATAGGGAAACGGTAGCATTAAGAATAGCACCTCCATAAAGGTCACAAAATGGACTAACATCTGTACCCCCACCGGCAAGGCCAATTCGTAAAGGAGCTTTACTTCGATAAATCATGTTGATTTTTAATTGTAGTCAATAGCTTCGCAAGTTACCAATTCACCATTCACTTTTCATAACTCGCAATTTGCGTAATTGCATCAACGAGTTTATGCCAACTATATTTTTCTTTTTCTTTACGAAGATGAGGCAAAAAATAATCCTCGCCTAATTCAACGTAGCGGTTAATGGCTGCTGCAATAGACTCAGGTTCTGGTTCACAAACAATGCCTGCCTTTTCATTCGGTACCATATCCGCTAAACTACCAACCCTCGTTACAATCATTGGCTTTTCGAAATGATAGGCCAGGGGAGTAACTCCACTTTGGGTTGCATTTCGATAAGGCTGTATTACTCCATCAGCCGCACATAAATAAAATTTTACTTCGTTGTCGGGTATAAAGTGTGTATGGAGAATCAGATCCTCCCCAATACCTAATTCCTCGATCAATTTTGTATATATTTTTTCATCTTCATAATATTCCCCCGCAATTAAAAGTTTAATACTTCTGGCATTGTTTGCTTGGAAATTATTCTTTAATAATTTCATTGCTTGCA
>JANNEK010000426.1:0-26329 GCA_031378605.1 Chitinophagaceae bacterium
AAAGGAATTTTTCCCAATGAAACGTCCAACACTATTTCACCCGATAAATTATTTGGATTTTGTCATATCGATGTAGATGTATATGATTCTGCAAAAGGTATTGTTGATTGGATTTGGGATAAATTAATAGTTGGTGGGGTAATTATCTTCGATGACTATGGATTTCATACATGCGATGGCGTTACAAAATTTGTAAATGAAATTAAAGGGCATAGGAATAATCTGCTACTTTACAATTTAAATGGACACGCAATTTTAATTAAGCTGGCGTAACCATGCTGTCAACAATTGTTTTGGGTATCGGCAGAGGTGATAGTTGTTATCAACGGTACTAATTAACCAATAAGTCCCATTGCTGCCAGGTTCTACTTATAATTTGGCACTTAACTAATAAATTTTCTTTCGATAGCTAGCGGTTGGCTTCTGATGTTTAATGTTTATTAAATTTCAACTCTCCTTTAAATGCCCGTTGGCTTAAACTGCCATATAAGTTTTCTAATTCAGCTAAATTGTTTTTGTATTTTTCTTTGAGTGTTTCGGTTTTGGTTACGATGCTGGCGAATCGGGTTTGGAGTTCTATTGGGGGGAGTTGAATATCAAATGCTCTTATCTGACTCAACAACAAATTAGTCATTGCAGAACCAGTTGAAGTTTTATTAAAAATCTTTCTGTTCAATCTCAAATATATTTTCAGATACAATGGAAAAATAAGATTTGTTTTAACTGTAATAATTGAAATACTTTTCTGAAAAGTTGTTCTGGGTGCTTTCTCACTCTTTACAAAATTTCCATTTATATCAGAGATACGAATTATGGGAACTTCATCTTCTACAAACTGTTCGCTTTTGAATACGTAACCGTTTCTTAAAGTGTAAATGTTTTCTACTCTCTCAAAATTCATTACATTAGTGTTTTTAATTCTACTAAACCACTTTGAATAGTTGATTCAATCGTTTCCAACTTTCCAAAAATAACTTTTGGTTTTTCATACTTCACTTCTTCTTTGTAAATGCTTAAATTCAAATCGTAGTTGTTGGTGACGATTTCTTTTTTCAGCACGGTAAAGTGTTTGCCCCTTCTGTCTGAACCACTGATTAAACTGATTTCAGGATTACACTAATTTTTTGTTTCGGCAAAGGTTTCTAATTGCTCAATACTTAAAATGAGTTTGTTATAAATTTAATGACTGCGATCTTATTGAGCAAAGAAATATTGCTGAAGTGTCGGGCTAATGATGATAGATTTTCGTCAGCCGGGGTGGATGTGCTTTGGGATTTTTAGCCATCATAATTATCCGAAATGTTCTTTACCTTCAACCTAAACAGAATAATAAGCCGAAAATGCAACAAAGAATTATTGGATTTGACATAGCGAGGGCTTATGCCATCTTCGGGATGTACATTGTTAATTTCAACTTTTGTTTTGGCAACCTGGGAGATCCATCATCAATAGGAACATTTACTAATCTCTTTGTTGGAAATTCAACCTCCATTTTTATCATCTGTGCAGGAATGGGGGTTTCATTACTCACGAGGCAAGGATTCTCCAGCCCCGAAGAAAAAAAGAAGATAAAATCCACTATCGTAAAAAGATCCTGGTTTTTGTTTGCTATTGGCATCTTACTTTATTCGTGGTGGCCGGCAGACATTTTACATTTTTATGGAGGCTATCTGCATATTGCTGCATTTTTACTTTTTATTCCTAAAAGATATTATTTATGGGTTGCCCTTCTTACAATAATAATCTATAATACCCTTCAATTGTTTATTCCAATTACAACAAGCTGGGATCTTCAAACGACTATCTACGCCGATTTTTGGACACCTAAAGGGTTTTTGAGAAATACATTTTATAATGGATGGAACTCCATTTTTCCATGGTTTGCTTTTTTCTCAGTTGGCATGTATTTAGGAAAAGTGGATTGGCAGGATAAGAATATTAGAAAGAAGATTTTTATCACAGGATTTTGCCTGCTTACAATTTTTAAAGGAATAAGAATGTTTATCAGATATGATTTCAACAGCCCGGAAAGAAATTCATTTTATGTAAAGTATTGGCCGCAAATAATGGAAGATTATTTTCCTGCTAATGTTCCATTCATTTTAATTACTACGGGTTTTGCATTGATGGTGATTTCTATTTGTATGTATATTGGCCAAAGGTTTTCTACGAACAAATTTTTACTGCTGCTTGCTAAAACCGGGCAAATGACTTTATCCCTTTATATAATTCATTTAACTATTGGGATGATCATTTTATCAAAGCTCAGTGGTAAAGCATATACGGGTTATCCTCCCGCTGAATTTCCAATTAAACCAGCTTTTCTTTTGGCATATTCTTTTATATTTTTTACACTTAGTATGGTATTTAGTTACTTGTGGAGTAAGAAATTCGCCAAAGGGCCTTTCGAGACATTAATGCGAAAGTTTTCGAATTCATCGTAAAACAAACCGATGATTAGTGTTAATAATTACAATTTGAAAAATGATCTTACCACCGTTCACAATGAAAAACTACATTGAAATTGACAAAAATACCCTTCAGCACTGATTACATCAATGCGAATCCATCGTTACATTTAAGGAAACGAACAAATTGCTGAGAAAAATAAAATATGACCCCTCGTTTTGGATAATACTATTGGTAAATGTGCTTTGCATCTATTATTATTACTACCACCCAGATGGTTTTCCTACACTCGTTTGGATTTACTGGATACAAAGTGTTTTAATAGGTATTTTTAATTTCCTTGATTTACTTACTGTAAGGCATCCCGATCCAAAAAGCATGACTTTTAATGAAAAACCCATTAACGAAGCGGGGGCCGGGAAAGGTTGTGTATCGCTATTTTTTCTTTTCCATTATCAATTCTTTCATTTAGCCTACGCTATTTTTATTGCTATAAAGGTTAAAGGCAATATAAACGGTTCATTTTTATTACTCTCTGTTGGTGCAATTTTATTGGAACTCATCCTGGGATTTATTCGTAACAAACAGTTGCAAAAAACAATAAAAATCAATTACGGTCAACTTTTTATGATGCCTTACCTCCGAATAATTCCTATGCATCTGATGATACTTTTACCTGCATTTTTAGGAATAAAAAACAGTATTGTCTTTTTAGTGTTTAAGCTAATTGCAGATGTTGGAATGTATTTACTAACGATGAAGTTGTATACAAAAGTTGAAAATGGCAGTATTACGAATATTCTAAAAAACTGAAAACATTAACGCCCTAACCATTCTTTAAATCCATTGACCCGCTCCCGGCTTACTATTGAATCAACGTTTAAGGATGGAGCAAGCTCAAGTTTTAATCTTCCGCCGATCCAGATATGTACTTTCTTAACGGCTTCTACATTAACGAGCAACTGGCGATTTACCCGATAAAACTGTGATGGTTGCAATTGATCTTCCAATTGAGTAAGATTGCATTCCAACAAAAATTTATTTTTATTAAAATCTATTGCATAACACAGTTTGCCATCTGCATAACAAAAGGCCGTTTCAGTTGTTTTTATATAGCTCAACTGCTGGCCTCGTTTTACTAATAGTCTTTCCTTGTATTTTATTGTTTGAATATCTTTCAAAAGTTTGACCATTTTTTCAGAAAAATCAATTTCTTTTTTTGGATACAATTTTTTATATTTATCGAAGGCAAGTACCAGCTCATCTTCATCAATTGGCTTTAACAGGTAATCAATACTGTTTACTTTAAATGCTTTCAACGTATACTGATCAAAGGCTGTTGTAAAAACAACCGGCGCTGCAATAGTTACCTGTGAAAAAATATCAAAGCTTAGTCCATCGGCTAACTGAATATCCATAAAAATAAGGTCGATCAGATTGCCCGAACGAAAATAATTTACACTTGCCTCTACACTATCAAGTTTTGCAACCACTTCCACTTTTTCGTCAATATTCTTCAATAGTTTTGACAACCTGTTTGCTGCGGGCGCTTCATCTTCTATAATAACTACCTGCATATTAATTTTCAATAAGAGGAATTGACACCGTAAAACTACCTTCGCTTTCAGTTACCTTAACCGTTTTGTTACCCATTAATTTATATCTGTTTCGAAGATTATCGAGCCCTATACCGGTAGATTCTACTAGCTGGTTCTTTTTTTGTAAATTATTACTTACTACTAAATGACCGTTTTCTGCAAAAACTAAAATCTTCAGGGGTTTATCAGTAGAAACGATATTATGTTTAATTGCATTCTCCATTAGTATTTGCAACGAAAGCGGAACAATTTTTTTAACCAGTTTTTCGTTTGGAACATCAATGTTTACGGAAAGATTTTCACCAAACCTTGTTTTTAATAAAAATACATACGCTTTTAATACATCTAATTCTTCTTTCAACGAAATTCGTTGATCATCTTTAACCTCAAGGATATGCCGGTAAACTTTTGATAACTGCTGCACAAAATCAACGGCCTGTTTCGGATGCTCAGGTATTAAGGCACATAAGGTATTAAGATTATTAAAAAGAAAATGTGGATTTACCTGGGTTTTCAGCGCATTCAATTGTGCCTGCAAACTTTCTCTTTTCAACTTTTCCTTTTCTTCAATAGAACTTCGAAGGTCATTCATAAAAAAAACACCTTCATAAATAGCTACTACCGTTAATGAACATACAAATGCCGCATTATTGGAGTTAATAATAATATCGGAAAGAGTCCGTCCCGGATATTGCCCTGGATTCCCCAAACCGCAATAACCTTCCAACAAATAACCAAGTGAGTTAGTAGCCGCTGCTGTAAAAAGCAACATTACCAGCGATTGTATGATAAGCCTTTTTTTTACCTGGCTAAATTGAGGATATCTACCCCGCGACCATATCATAATATAACGGTTACCCAACCAGATGGCTGTAGTTGTAATAAGCGTTGTTATAAAAATCCGCGTTGTATAATAAGGAACATGATTGAATCGTACACCAAAAAAAACAAAAGGTATAATCAATGCCCCGAGGGGAATCATTACCAGCATTACTAACCGGTCATCAAATCCAATTTTAGCATTACAGCGCCACATAAATTAAAGATACAGAAATTTAGAAAGTGATCTGGTAATTAACATTGGGAAAAAACCCTATCTGATCAATCTGTCCTTCATTTCCTGATTTAGGATTTAACGTGCGAACATACAGGTTCTTTTTGTTGGTTACATTTTGAAAGTCGATATAAAATTTTTGGGTTGCTTTTCTTCCATTTCGGGTATACGAAAACTTCAGATCCCAACGCAGGTAGGTATCATTCTTCAAACTGTATGCTTCTTGTTCTTCAAAAACGATATACCCAAGGTTTTCAGATTCCTGCAAATCAAAAGGTGTATACCGTTGCCCCCCTGCAATGGCAAGTTTCGTATCAATTCCAAAAGAAGATTTTTCGCCAAGTTTAAATTCTTTACCTCCAAGTATATTAATCGCCAAATTGCTATTGAAAGCAGTATTTCTCCAAACCTTATCGCTTCCGGTATATTTTGATTGAAATAAAGAACCTGTAAAAAGATAGTAAAATCCTTTATCCAAAAAACGCTCTATCGTAATTTCAATTCCGTAGTTATATCCGTTGCCGTTATTTAGTAAATTGGTTTTATCAGGAAAATAAAAATCAGCTCCTGAATTTATCATACTGAAAGAAGAAGATGATTTTTCCACTGCAGCATTGTAAATGTATTGGCCATAAATTTCTGTCTTTAACCGAAGAAACCTTGAAACTGTTACATCGTATCCCAATACTCCATGAAGGCTCTTTACAAAATCAAGATTTTTATTGGTCAACTCAACACCTCCTGTGCCATTTGAAGTTTCATAAAAATATACTTCCAGCGGTTGCGTTTGACTATGCATCCCGGCACCTAACGATAAAGATTGATTTTTTTTGAATTGGTATTTAAGATTCCAGCGGGGCTCAATGCTTTGGCTCCTATTCAACGTGAATAGTTGATAATAGATGCCAGCATTTGTTGACAACTTATCGGTAAAACGGTGCCCCCAGTTAAAGAATGCCCTTATTAATCCTGCATTTTCATCTGTGTTAACGAACGTCGTCAAAGCAGTATCTCCATTCTTTATTAAATCCTGATTGAGCGATAGCTGGTTTATATCGGCAACAATTCCGGTTGTTAATTGATTTTTAGCACTAAATTTTTTATTGAATGTATATCCAATAGAATATTTAAATTGACCGTTTCTTTTTTCAAAACCAGTTCTATTGCTTTTAATACTATCAATTATTATCTCTTTGTAATTCGATTGAAATCCTGAAACAGCAATCGTGGCTTTACCAAAAGCAGATGGGCTGAAAAAATAAGTATGTATCAATCCGGTAACACCGGTGAGAGAATTAAATACTCGATCGCGTAAGGAACCATCGCTTGATGCATATAAATTATCCTTTATGTCGGCAGGAAAATTAATATGACTTTCTCCACCCATACCAAACCAATCGAAGGTGCCTGCTTTTTTGGTGGGTATATGGATTTTAAAATGAGCATCCTGGTAATAAGGAGTTGCAGTACCCGTACCCACATTTAAGCCAGCCGCCTGCACCGCAGCGATTAAGGAATAACGATAGTTAACTAAAAAGGAGGACTTATTTTTTTTATTCAACGGGCCTTCGGCGCCAAATTCGAAGCCATTAAAACCCATCTGTCCAAGAAATTCATATTTATCGCTATTGCCATTTCGCATCCGTAAATCAAAAACGGCTGCAATAGCATTGCCATATTGAGCGGGGAAGGCACTTGTTAAGAAATCCGAATTTTTAAGCGTATTGGTATTGATGATCGTTACCGGCCCTCCGGTAGAACCCAGGGTGCTGAAATGGTTAGGATTTGGAATATCAATTCCCTCCATACGCCAAAGCACACCTGCCGGAGAATTTCCTCTTACAATAATATCATTGCGCGCATCGTTCGCACCGCTTACCCCTGCAAAATTTTGTGCCATCCTGCTCGGATCATTTCTTGAACCGGCATACCGAACCGCTTCTTCCACACTAAACTGCCTTGCACTAACAAGGGCAGCTTCATTAATTGCTTTATTTTTTTGCCTTCCGGCAGTAACAACAACTTCTGTTAATTTTTGAATTTTTTCTTTAAGCTTTATTTCCAACACCACTTCATGAGAAGAAGTAACCTCAATATTTCTTATTACAGCTTCTTCATAACCAACATAACTTATACGAAGAGTTCTTCTTCCAATGGGTACGTTTTTTAGCTTGAAAACACCGGCAGTATCTGTTAGTACTGTAATCCCAGGGTCGATAGCTTCTAATACAATAGTTACGCTGGCAAGAGCACTGCCGGATTGCTCATCGGTAACAATTCCTTTTATAGTTTGAGTAAGTAAATTTTGCTGACAGAAAGAATTCAATACAGGTTGTAACAACAATAAAACTATAATGGCTCTTTTCATAAAAAATAGATTAGAAGCGATGACATATTTTTTTGAGATTAATTCTGGGCAACCATTACGTCTTTAATGGGAATAAACACTTTTTTGGCAGTTTTAGTTTTATCGATGGCGTCAGGGCAAGAAGAAAAATTTTGTGCCACTTCCCTATCCAGGTTATTCTTTGGTATTAACCTGAGTTGACTGGAAGTATTATCGAATATTAAATAGTCGCCAGGTTTACCGATCGTTCCACTACTAAAAATTGCTTCGGAACCATTGTAACTTGGCTTATTAGAAGCATCACTCGATTTTTGAAGCAGACTTAAACTGCCTGTACAAAGCACTTTAAAAAAATCTCCCTTAATGCATATATAGTGGTTACTGTCTATAGTTATTGAAACCAATCCATCGCCATCATAGTTTTTTTTCTTTTTTGTATCCTCATTTAAAAATACAATTGACGCATTACTACGAATATTTTCTTTTACATAACCTGTCAGCACAGTTTTATCGAAAAGTGTAATGCTCCCTTTTTTAAACCCTTTAGGAAGTTCTTCCTGTGCCTGAAGCTGAACAAATGATAGGGAAAAAATAAAAATGGATAAGATTTGTTGAATTTTCATAATTGTAGTGTTTTGCAGTGTTAAAAAATTATTCTTACACTACAATACTAGAATACCCAGGGGTCAACTGCAATCAAAAAAGAGTGAGTTGTAGAAAAAAAGGAATGAGTTGAATATTATTCAAACAGTAAAACTTAACGGGATACGTAGAATTATAATAAATCAGATCTGCTATTAGTAAAAATAACTACAGACTACAGACTAAAAACTCCTGGCTAACTTACCAACCTATTCCATAATCTTCCCCGTGATTACTGCTTCCACCCCATAATGTTCCATGTTTCCAATCGAACCAAATGGCATTGATGGGGCCACTGGTGCGATCATCAAAAGATAAATTGTATCCCATTTTTTTTAATTCATTACGAACTGCTTCCGATGTTAGATCATTTACCAATAAACTACCGGTTCTCGGTTTTCTGTCTTCCAGTTTGCTTCCGCCTAAGGACAGCCAAAGCTGATTGGAATTTATGTTAGCGGCTTCACATGCCTGTTGCACGGTCATCCCAAATTCAACCATATTCAAAAAGAATTGTAATAAGTTTTGATCCTGTGTATCTCCTCCCTGCACTGCAAAGCTTACAAAAGGTTTACCATCTTTTAATGCAAGTGTAGGCGTTAGCGTTACCCTTGGCCGTTTACCGGGCTCTACCACATTAAATGGATTTAATGTTTCATCGAGAACAAAACTTTGCATACGTTGGCTCATACCTACTCCTGTTCTTCCAGCAATGCAGGCAGGTAGCCAACCACCACTGGGTGTAATGGAAACTACCCAACCTTCTTTATCAGCAGCCTCTACAGAAGTAGTACCGCGCCATAACCGATCCTGGTAATCTTCATCCTTAACATTCTTCAACGCTGTTGATGACGGAAGTTGTGCTGCTATTGATTGGCTTTCGGAAATACTTTCGATTGGATAGCTATTTTTTTCTGGTATGGAAAATGAATTTCGGGTGTCGTGTACCGGTAGAAAGCTGGGATTCATCCGGTCGTTGGTATCAATCAGGTACCCTCGTTTCTTTAATACTTCGACATAGGGATTTATTTTTCCTTCGTAACGGTAAGGATCGCCAGGGCCAATCATCGCATCGTTTCTATCTGCTGTAACTAATTTAGCACGCTGTTTGGCATAGGCCTTACTCAACAATCCTTTTATTGGTTCTTCCGGTGCGAAATATGGGTCACCATAATAAAAATCACGATCGGCAAACGTAAGATTCATTGTTTGATAGAGTGTATGAATATATTTTGAACTATTGTAACCCATACTTTTTAAATCAAAATTCTCAAGGATGTTTAACGATTGTAACAACATCGGGCCCTGGGTCCATTGTTGTAATTTATATACTTCAATTCCTTTATAGTTTACTTTCAAAGGTTCTTCTTCTAAAGGTTTCCATTTCGCAAGATCTTCAAGGGTAATCAATCCTCCCTGTTCCTGGCAGCCCCTTACAAATTCTTTGGCAATATCTCCTTTATAAAAACGATCGTAGGCAGCCATAATCGCTTGTTTGCGATTCTTTCCTTTTTTTAATGCATCCTGTTCCGCTGCTACCATTTTAGTAAGTGTTTCCAATAAATCTTTTTGTACAAAAATTTCTCCCGCTTCTGGTGCTTCCCTTTTCTCACCGGTATGCGGTAAAAAAACTGCTTTACTATAAGGCCATTCTTTAATTAGGCTTTTACCCCGCTCCATAGCATTGGCTGTTTGTGCTTCAATTGGATAACCAGCCGCCAATTGCATTGCAGGAGTTAATACATCTTTCAAACTCATAGTTCCGTATTCTGATAACATATAACAAATACCACCAGGGGTACCGGGCGTAGTTGCCGCGAGTGGCCCATACTCAGGCGGGAACTGATAACCTTTCGACTTAAAAAAATCTACCGTAGCGCCGTTAGGTGCCATACCCATTGCATTAATAGCAATTACATTTTTTGTTTTGGGATTATAAATAAGCGCCTGTGTTTCTCCGCCCCAGCTTAATACATCCCACATGGTGCAGGTAGCTGCAAGCATTGCGCAAGAAGCGTCTACTGCGTTTCCACCTTTTTGAAAAATAATGGACCCTGCCGTAGCAGCCAAAGGTTTACCAGTAATTGCCATCCAATTTTTACCGTGTAAGGGAGGCTTCTGAGTTTGTTGTGAAAATGCAGGTATTATATATAATATATAGAGCGTAAAAAATGCAATTCGTTTCATAAGCAATTTTATCTAAAGATAGCAAGTTCAGGCTCTTAAAACCAGAATGACTTTCTAACCCACTGACAAACAATCGCGTTAATCCTATATTATTAGATGTCTATTTCTTGAATTTTCGATGAGCAACCGTATTTGTACGATGAAGAGTTCGGAAAACACTTGTATCCATTCACAATAATTGCAAACTTGCATAAGAATAGTAAAAGAAAAGTCTTAGCAAAAAAAAGAAAATACTAAGCGCGAAAAGAGTTTTCTGAATACTATCTAAAAACTGAATCCAAATGAAAACGAATTTTATCTCGAAACAAGAAACGCTGGTGGTAGCCATACCTCCACAATCAATTATTTTACCTTACTTATTAAGGTTAACAGTAACTACAATAATTTTACTGTTTACAATTATAAAAATGGCCTCTGCACAATGTGCAACTGCACCTACGCTTACTTTTAATAGCCCAAAACTTATTGGCGGAACAGATAATGAGATTGGAGCAGTTTATCTTTTTCCGGAAGTAATTGCGGGAGTAGATGCTCATGTGGAGATAATAGACATTGTTGGTGGTGCCAAACTTATGGACATTGACAATACAACCGGCTCTGGATATTATGATGCCTTTCAGCCTTATGTATTGTCGGGTGCAAATGGCAAATCTTATCTCGATTGGAAAATTATTTTTAAGGTGGCAGGTAGTAACACAGATACTATATTAGATTGTTTAGCAGTTACGGCAATTGATGTGGATGGTAATAACAAAAATTTATTTGAATTTGTGGAAGCTGCAACACCCGGAAGTTTTGCAGTGGACCCTTCTACCAATCTAACAATTTCGTTTGACGGAATAAGAAGTAAGGCAGAAGGGCAGATTGCCACAATTCCTTTGATTGATACAAATCAGCGCCAGGCTATGTTTCAGATGAATTTTACCAATATAAATTCATTATTATACCGAAACGGAGCCGTTAGTACCGGTGATACCATGACAAGACAAACCTGTATTTATTTTAAACCATTTTTTTCAAACTGGATTGTATTGCCTGTGAAATTGCTGGCCTTTTCTGCGAAAGAACAAACAGCAGGTATAGTGTTAAACTGGTCGGCTACTAACGAACAGGATATGAAAAGTTATACTGTTCAAAAAAGTATTGATAGTAAAATCTGGAAGGATGTTGAAACTGTTGTTGCTGGTATTAATCTCACTAATAACTACAACATGGTTGATCATGACAAAAACAATGTGGTTACCTATTACCGTCTTCAACAAAATTCAACCAAAGGAACGCGGTCTTATTCTAAGATGATTATGACAGGATCCACCAGTTCAATAAAAAATCTATTTACACATAGTACTGTTTTCACCAATGGAATTAATCTGAACATAAGTGGTGAAGAAAGTAAAAATATTATAGTTGAATTGTACACGTTAAATGGTAATAAAATCCTCCGGCAACAGGCGTTAATACATAGCGGAAACAATAGTCTGCATGTAACAACACCCGGAACTATTACTTCAGGTATTTATTTACTATCGGTAAAAGACAATCTGGGAAAGCAAGTTTATCAATCGAAAATTATAAAAGGCTAAAGTCAGGCCGATCAACGAATTTCTTAACAACATACCAATTTAATAACCCCCAGCCATAGGTTCGGGGGTTTTAGTTTGCCAACATTTTTCTTTGGTTCATGGTGCATAAAAGTTCCTCGTTTTCATCATTACCAGTAGTACTTATTTGAATTTTATTCCGATATTTGTATTATTTAACAACAAGAAAAGTTTATTCTGCAGCACATGCTTTTACTTTGTATTTGAAACAATGTGCAAAACTATTTTATAGAATCTAAATTTAATAAAAAGTGTAGCACAGGAATTGTGGAATATTCATCGGTTAATAAATTTTCAAATGCACATTCAATTCAAGAAAAATATCCAGTTTACAAAATTGATAAAGGCCGATGGCCGTTTACGCGAATTCAATTTTAGAAAGCTCGGCGGTATCAATGAAGGGCTTTTTACCATTGATGTAAGTGATGATAAAGGAAACCGCATTATGTTACGCATGCAAAAGGAAGATGGTGGCTGGAAAATTATTTCTGACCTGATGCCGCTTTGGATTCAAAAAAATGAACAGGTTTTTAGTGATCTTATTGAAGAAGAATTATTAGCAGCTTTATAAAACGCTCGATTTTCTTATTATTGTGTCTCCCCTTTTATTCTCCTGTATGGGTAGTTCATTTTAGCATCTGGGCTAACTTAGATCAAAAAAAATCTAAATACCCTTGTTTTTATCTACATATATACACTTATTGTTTTAATTGTTCGTTTTTGATAGTTCAATCCTATTAAAAACCTTTTCATCATAATGAGAATAATAAGTTATCCTAAGCTAAAACTAATAAGCCTTCCCATTATTTTACTTTTACATTTTTCAGGAAATGCACAATCCTATATATTAGATTGGGGATCTTCTTTTACGCCTGCCTGGGTAGCCGGGGGTACCACTGGAACTGCAACCAACATCGGTGGCTCAGGGGTAAACTGCAATGTAACAATCGCAATTACAGGCAGTGGTAGTTTTACGGCACCTTATCCGAGGGTTAATAATAATAATTCCAATGCCGCAGACTTTGAGGTTCAAAGTTCGAGCGATGCCATTGAAATTGACCAAAACCTGGGAAATAGAACTTCGTTCAGCTTAACAACCTTAACTTTTTCAAAGCCAATACAAAACGTTCAATTTGGTATTTCGGATATTGATTTTCCCGGGGGTGGTACTCCGTGGGATTATGTAGATGAAGTAACCGTGTCTGCGGTTGGCCCGAGTGGTGTAATACTACCAGTTCTTACAAAGTATAACCCGGCATCGCTAATATCTAATATTGCTGGAAATGTGGTCACGGCAAATACGGGCGCTGGTGGCGGAAATGTATCAAGTATAAATCAGGGCAGCCCTTCTCAGGACGGTACCGTGTTTGTTGATTTCGGAACCAATGGTATAACGAGTATTACTATTCGATATGGGGTACTAAATATTGCTAACGTAAGAGGAAACCCAAGACTTCAGGCAGTAGCGATTGGCAATTTTAGTTTCCAACCCGTTTCCGGTTTACCTATCAGTTTCAATTCTTTTGGCGCCAGGGTTAAAAACAAGCAAGTAGAACTTAGCTGGCAAACTGCAGCATTAAGCAATAACGGAATAATGGTGGTTGAAAAAAGCGCTAATGGAATTTATTGGCAAACTGTTGATGGAATTGCACCAGTTCCCATTACCTCCAAAACAAGTTATTTGGTAACAGATAAAGAACCACTCAATGGAATTTCGTACTACCGGTTAAAAGAAGTAACCAATGCAGGTGAATTGTATTATTCCCGTATTATTAAGATTAGGCTTGAAGAAGAAACTGGTATAAAATTAAAAACATACCCTAATCCATTTAGAGAAAATTTCAACATTGAACTGAACTGGCCACAACAAGAAACCATTATTATCCGTTTATATAGCGGAACCGGGCAACTGATAAAATCACAAAAGCAATCTGTATTAAAAGGGTTTCAGGTTATTCCTTTTACCCAACTGAGTTTGCATGGCAAAGGAAATTATTTCCTTCAGATAGAAAGTGTGGATCAGCATCACCAAATTTCGAGATCAATCAGTACCCAATAGAAAACAAACCAACATGTAAAAAAAACCTCCGGTACTATGGAGGTTTTTTTATTTTATCTCAATCAAAGCTAATCACTCCATCATTTTTACTAAAAAGAATTATGCATATTTTTAGACATGGAAAAAAATATCGTTTTTACAATACCAGGCCTTTACAATTCAGGGGGCAACCATTGGCAAACTCATTAGGAAAATAGCTATCATTTTACACGAATCAATCAACAGGAATGGGAGAAGCCTGTTTGTAAAGATTGGATAATGACAATAGAAGATACCGTTAATAAATATCCATTAAAGCAAGTTATCCTGATAGGCCATATTAATAGTGATTCGAATTTGGAACACTGGCCCGAAGGATACCGACAACTTTTGAAATTGCTATAATAATTATTAGCTGATGGAACCAACTGATCTTTTGCGAAAAGCTGATGGGTTTTCGCCAGCAAGTTTTTTAAACGTTTTATTGAAATAGGAAAGATTTTCAAAACCACTCCCATAACAAGCTTCAGTAACCGTATTTTGCTGTAATAATAATTTTTTAGCCTGTGTAATCCGGTATTGATTCAGAAATTCAGTAAATGTCATTCTGGTTACTTTTTTGAAATAACGGCAAAAAGCCGCCTTTGTAAGGTTACTAATGCCCGCTGCTTTATTTACATCTACCTGCTGCTGATAATTCTCCTCGACATATTTATAAATACGTTCAATTCTTGCCAGATCTTTGTTTAATGATTTGTTAGCAACCGGGCGGGTATTCAGTACCGTCATTTCACTGGTGGCAAGTATTTGAAAAATTTGTAACAGTTCCAGTAACTGATCGAAATGTTCGAGTAATACCAATCGCTTCAATTTTTCTCCTACTATTTTTTTGGTAGATGATGGAAATGATAATCCAAAACCAGCTTGCTGAAATAAATTCTTAATTCCTGTTAATTCTGGAATGGATAAAAATTCCTTTCCTAAAAAATCTTCCTTCATTTGAACAACAATAGTTTTGCAGGTAGTTTCTACGCCATAATCAAAATTCAAATGGGGAATATTTGGCCCGATAAACACAAGATCACCATCCTCGTAACGAGAAATATGATCGCCAATATGGCGGGTACCGCTGGCGCCTTCTACAAAAACAATTTCATATTCGGGGTGAAAATGCCAGTAAAAAATATCATTAAGGTTGGGTGTAAGTAATATCCTGAACGAACTTCCTGCATCGCGCAGTACCTCCTCAAAAGCAAGTTTATTAGGCTTCATTTTACTGAATAGCTACTTATTGTTTTCTAAAATAGTAAGAAAATATCAATACAGAACAAAAACTGGCAATTTTAGTTGTGGGATCGAGACTCTAATAATTACTACTTTCAAGGTATCAATTACAAAACGATGTCAATATGAAACAAGAATCAATGGTTCCAACAATGGCTCCCACCATGGCCACCAACAATGCACACAAAGATATTCCTGGTAATCCATCCACGGCGAAAAGCAGTTCTGTTAAATTAAATGATCGGAGCAATAATGAACCGCTCAGGGTTTTAAGTGAAACCGACTGGCAAGAATGGATTAATAATGGATATGTTGTAATTAAAAACGCAGTTCCAAAAGAACAGGTACGGGCCACGGCAAAATTTTTATGGGAATTTGAAGAGAAAGATCCCGACAATCCTGAAACGTGGTATACTGCCCCCCGCGCAGAAATGAAAATGAAAGAACTAACCAATACTGGTATGGTGGAAGTATATAATCACCAGCATCTTTGGAACAATCGCCAGATGCAAAAAGTTTATGATGCATTTGTAGATATTTGGGGAACAGAAAAATTGTGGGTAACTATTGACCGGGCGAATTTGAATTTTCCCATACGCCCTGGTTTTGAATACAAAGGATTTATTCATTGGGATTATGATCCTGAAACAAAGCCGGTAAATGTACAAGGAGTACTTGCATTGGCCGATCAAACGGATGAAAACATGGGCGGGTTTCAATGTTTGCCCGAATTATACAGAACATACGATACCTGGAAACTAACGCAACCGGAGAACCGAGATCGTTTTAAACCAGATACCACAGGGTTCAGTTTTGATAAAGTAAAATTGGAAGCAGGCGACTTATTAATCTTTAATAGCCTCGAACCACATGGTATTCGCCCAAACCTCAGTAAAAATAAAGTTCGTATAGCTCAATACCTTTCAATGATGCCGGCTGAAGAGGATAATGAAGCATTAAAGCAATGGCGCATTAACTCATGGAAAGATCGAATTGCACCAGAAGGATATGCATTTCCGGGAGACCCGCGAAATTGGGAACAAACAAAATACGGTACGGCTGAATTATCTGATTTGGGAAAAAAATTACTTGGATTGGAAAAGTGGTGAGAAGGTTTGTAGTTTGTAGTTCATTTACGATAATCGATTTTTATTATTGTTTTTGAGTTGAATTTTTTTGAATTTTTTTCACCTTTTTTTGAATCTCGTGTACTATTACCAATAATCAGTTATGATCAATTCTCAATCCCACACTCTTCTAAACAATGGTATCAAAATGCCTTTATTGGGTTTGGGAGTATACGATATGTATAATGATGTGGCAGAAGCGGCCGTAAGTAATGCATTGGAAATTGGTTATCGGTTAATTGATACTGCAGCCATGTATCGAAATGAAAAAGAAGTAGGGAACGCCATTCGTTCAAGTGGAATAATCCGACAAGAAATTTTTGTTACTACAAAAGTTGCCAATACTGATCAGGGCTTTGATGAAACGCTTCGGGCTTTTGATACAAGTTTATCGACATTGAATATCGATTATATCGACTTATACCTGGTGCATTGGCCCATCAAAGGAAAACGAAAAGAAACCTGGAGAGCTTTAGAAAAACTTTATATCGAAAAAAAAGTACGTGCTATTGGTGTAGCTAACTACCTTATCCCGTTTTTAAACGAACTTGAGGCTTATTCAACCATAGTTCCTGCATTGAACCAGGTTGAATTCAGTCCTTATTTATACTTGGCCGATTTACTAACGCATTGCAATCAAAAAAAAATTCAATTGCAATCGTACACTCCTTTATTGCGGGGAAAAAAATTTAATGACTCTCGTTTATTGAAAATAGCAGCAAAATATATAAAGACCCCGGCGCAAATTATTTTACGGTGGAATATTCAACATGGAGTTTCCACCATTCCAAAATCTTCGAACAGCGATCGATTGCGTGAAAATTTTGAGCTATTCGATTTTGTTATCGACGAAAAAGATATGGCGCAATTGGATGGCTTTCATGAAAACCTTCGAATTGTTGATGACCCCATGACTTATTTTTAATATTTTCCAATCGGTGCATATAAAATTGTCGTGCCACTTTCCCCTCTCCACCAAGGTGGAGAGGGGGTTTTAAAGGGGTGAGGGAGAAAAAAGAAAGCGACAATTTTAAATGCACCCTTTCCAATGGCTACTACAACAGTTATTGGTATATTGCCTTACCTAAACTATCTGCTGTATGAAAGTCGTAAGCAACAATTCAATCTCTCAACGATTACTCTCCCTCGATTTTATGCGTGGACTTATCATGGTATTGCTGGCATTAGAAGCATCTGGTTTATATGAACATTTATCAACTACTACCGAAGGAAATTTCTTTCATGGGTTTATTCAACAATTTTTTCATCATCCCTGGAACGGGTTACGCTTTTGGGATCTTGTTCAACCAGCTTTTATGTTTATGGCAGGTACAGCAATGGCAATGTCGTTGTACAAACAGGAACAACAGGGCATTCCATGGATTCAATCGTTTAAAAAAATATTGAAACGCTGTGGTTGGCTATTTTTTTGGGGAGTACTGGATTATGCGGTTCGGCCAAAAGGATTGTCGTTTGAATTATGGGATGTACTCACACAATTATCTTTTACTACACTGGTTGCATTTCTGATATTTCGTTGGAAAATTTCCACACAAATAATAGTATGTGTTGGAATATTAATACTTACAGAAGTTCTTTATCGTTTTACAAATGTTCCTGGTTTTGATCAGCCTTTTACTGATCAAAAAAATTTCGGGAACTATACCGATCTTTTCTTAATGAATAAAATAAATAGTGGTGGGTGGGTGGCCATCAATTGTATACCTACAGCGGTACATACCATTGCAGGTGTGTTGGCCGGTAAACTTTTTATTAGTGGTAAGGAAAAAATAAAGTCGTTGCTGATCGCTGGCGCTATTTGCCTGATACTTGGATATGGATTGGATATAGCAGGCATAACTCCCATCATAAAACGAATTGCTACCAGTTCATTCACGCTGGCATCTTTAGGCTGGTGCCTGGGGGCACTTGCTCTTTTTTATTGGTGGATCGATATCAAAAACCATCGAACTCACCTCGAATTTTTTACCATTGTAGGAATGAATTCAATATTTATTTATTTATTTTTTGAAATTGTGGGCTCACGATGGTTTAATGAATATATCGGTGCCCTCTCCAATGGATTACTCAAGCTTGTTCATATGCCTGAAACACTGATGGGGATAATAACTTCTCTTTGTATTTTTGCATTGGAATGGGGTATCTGTTATTTTCTATACCGGAAGAAAATATTCTTTAAACTATAGCATTATTCATGAAGCTTTATTGCATATGTGCTATAGTCTTAGCAGATAAATTGAAATTAATACGTTATTACTTAAAATATTCTTTAGCAATTTCCTGAAACATTAAAGCCTCATTAGTTTGAATAACACGATAGTTAATACTATTTCTTTCTTTCTTAAAAAGAACGATGTTAAAATTCGATTTGTATAAACTATCCATCTGACGTTGACTAAGCCGTATAAAATTAAGTCCTGCTATTTCAGGGAAACAATTTTGATCTCCATATATTTTTATTTCATTATCATTTAGAGGCATTTTTAAATAATTATTTAGAACCTCAACCATACAACCACAGCGAATACATGAAATAATTATTCCTTTACTACTTACCGGTAAATTATCTTCTAAAGTAGATTTTCTATGGCAACCAAGGATAGATATAATAAAGCTAAAATAAATAACCTTAAAATATTTCATAATAAAAAGCTTTAGACAATGAAGAATCTAAGCATAAAAATCCTTTTGAATAAGCATAGAGAAAGTTAGGGTTTATAATATCGGCAATAGCCCTATTTAAAACTACTTTTAAATCTGAATTAAGAATATAAAGCTCATAAAATTTTGTATCGTAAATATCGTTAGTCTTTAGTCGCTTAACTATCAATAAGTTTTTATTGTTAAGAAAAATATTGTTGATATTCAATTCAGTAGTCTGGCTATACTCCCTTATGTACGCTAAATTAGATTCCTGCTTTCTATCAAATTTTGAAAATCCGCTGTTATCTGTAAAAGAGTTTTTTTCGACAACAAGGCTTGTTCTTCCATTGAGTTTATAGACCGAGTCATAAGAACGATATCCAATTACCAATTCAGAATCACCAATTTGGGAAATAAAAGAATCATATTCATAATACAATCCTTTTCTGGTAGCAACTGGTTGTGGACCTACTTTGGTAAAAGAATAATTTCTAAGTGAGTCAAACAGGCTGATTTTAAGGTAAGCAGTGGAATCTAAAAAGGTAGTGGCAGGATTATAAACTCCATATGCCAAATAAAGAATCGGGTAAATAATAGTAAAGGTATTTCTCGGTTGGTATTTTATATAGTATTGATTCCAATCCAGAATTTTGGAAAGATTGTATTGTTTTTTAACTTCCAGATGTGTTCCTTTATTATGTAAGAAAATAGTGAATGTCTTATTATCGTGATTCCAAAAGTATAGAAAAGAAGAATCTAACCTAGCATCAAAAACCTTACAATCAGAAACATATTGCATGAAATCAATTTCAGGCCTATCAGTTGAATCATCCAAATTTACAAAAATGATTTTTTGAAAATTATTCAAGTAGACTAAATAAGTGGCTTTTTGTTGTTCAATTAAATGGCTCCCAAACCTTGAATCTATATCTTTTAATCCCTGAGTAATATTAATGCTTCTTGAAAATTTAATTTTAGATTTAGGGGAGACCATACTCCTACATGCAAACAGAAAAAAAGTCAATGTCAAAAAAAAATAGTATCCTATAAAACTAATTCTTGAGGAACTCATAGCTCACATTTATGTAAAAATACGGCTTACCAGCTACTAAGTGATAAGTAGTAAGTATATTCCTTGAAAACAAAACCTTTAACAGTATTGCTGCACCTGCTGATATATTACAATGAGGTTAATTAAAAATAATGCATAAATGAATGAACCTATCTGGAACTATTACTGATTAAAAATTTCTACCAAAAAAAAGTAAATCCCTGTAAACAATAAAACGTAAAATATAAATGAACGCGTCATTAATCGGTACCCCGTACCCTTATTCTCTATCTTACATGGTTTAAAGATTCGTTTTATATTTTACGTTCTTATTTTAAACCTACAAAATTCCTTTTGTAGTTGGCAGGTAATTACTTAGTGGATCTCGCTTCACTGCCATCCGAATCGACTTTGCAAACGCTTTGAAGATGGCTTCTATTTTATGATGTTCATTATCGCCATGACATTCGATATTCAAATTACATTTTGCGGCATCACTAAAAGATTTAAAGAAATGAAAAAATAATTCGGTGGGCATCTCCCCTATTTTTTCGCGTTTAAATTCGGCGTTCCATACTATCCAATTTCTTCCACCAAAATCAACCAATACCTTTGCATCCGCTTCATCCATTGGTAACGCAAACCCATAACGTTCCATTCCTCGTTTATCTGATAATGCCTTGCCGAATGCTTCTCCTAATGCGATTCCAGTATCTTCGATAGTATGGTGCTCGTCGATATGCAGATCTCCCTTAGCAATAACCGTGATATCCATTTTACCATGCCGGGCGATCTGATCAAGCATATGATCGAAAAAGCCCAGCCCGGTTTGAATCGTAGTTTTGCCAGTACCATCTAAGTTCAACTCAATATGTATATTCGTTTCGTTGGTCTTTCTATCGTGTACAACAGAACGCAATCCCAACTTTAGATAGGAATAGATATCACTCCAATCAGTTGTTTCCAATACAATGGTGGATGCACGAAGTTCTTCCGCTTTATCTTTTATTTCTCCGCCACCTAAGGTAGGATCTATATTCAGCCAAATACCCTTGCAACCAAGATTTTTTGCCAGTTGTATATCGGTAATACGATCGCCAATTACATAGGAATTTGCAATGTCATAGTCTGGGTTATTCAGGTACCCGGTAAGCATACCTGTAGCTGGCTTTCTGGTCGGAGCATTTTCTTTCGGAAAAGTGCGGTCTATAAATACTTTTTTAAAATGAATACCTTCCCCTTCCAAACTTTTCATTACTAAATTATGTAATGGC
The DNA here is from genome assembly GCA_031378605.1 of Chitinophagaceae bacterium. Classification (GTDB taxonomy): domain Bacteria; phylum Bacteroidota; class Bacteroidia; order Chitinophagales; family Chitinophagaceae; genus Endoryza. The sequence continues at coordinate 21,277 of JANNEK010000426.1, forward strand.
CAAAAATTTTCTTCCGGAAAAGAATCGGTACCCAACCCATCCTGATTCGTCACCATCACCAATTCATAATCAAATTCTTTAGCGATACGACCCATATACTCAAACATTTGCGGATAAAAGGTAAGCTTATCGAAAGAATCAAGCTGGTAAGTAGGAGGCGCTTCATTAATTAAGGTTCCATCACGATCGATAAAGAGAATGCGTTTCATTTGCGTTAATGGTTTAGAAGATAGAGAATAGAATATAGAAGACAAAATACAGAATAAAGAATAGAGAATAAAGAATACAGAAGTCAGAAGACAGGATAAAAAAGTTTGAACCAGGAGTTTTAGGTAAGTTGGTTTATTGATTTACAAATTGCCCGATGATAGGCAGTAAGTAAGCGGCTCACTTCTTCCAACAGATTTCTTAGCTTGTCGTTTTCTCCAAAACTAAGATCACTTGACAATACCATATAATAACGACATTCTTCTAAAGATCCCTGTGAAATATTCATAAACCTTGCCTTATCTTTCTTTCCCCTTTTTTTAAATCCTTCTGCAATATTAGCAGCAACCGAAACTGATGCTCTTCAAATCTGTATTCTCTTTCCCTCTCTTCTCCTTCCCTCTTTGTCTCTTTTCTCTTTTCTCTTTTCCGCTTTGTCTCTTTACCTCTTTGCCTCTTTGCCTCTTTACTTCAATTTCTTCCCTCTCACCCCTTTTACTTCCGCCACCGTTACACCGCTCGCCTTATTTCCAAAACTATTGCGCACATACGTTAATACATCGGCGATTTGAAGATCGGTTAGTGTTTCCTGTTGGGGAGGCATAATATTTGAAAAGGTATCTCCGTCGATTTCGATCTCACCGCCTTTCAACCCTTTCAATACAATTTTTATTAATGCTTTTTTATCACCCAGTACCCATTTCGTTTTTATTAATGTAGGATTCATATTGGGAACTCCGCCACCATCTAATTGATGACAAGCAATACAGAGATTTTCATATACTTTTTTCCCTCTTTCCAAACTTGCTTTATTAACTACCGGGGGTTTTGTTTGGAAGAAAGAATTCAGTAATATAAATAACCCAAGGCTTAACGTTAGTAATTTCATTTCAAAAGAAAATTTGATTCTATTTTTTAGAAGAAGACCCTTATGTTAATAGCTAATAGTCGATAGCCAATAGTCGATAGCCAATAGTCAATAGTCGATAGCAATAGTCAATAGCCAATAGTCAATAGTCAATCGTCAAATAAACAACTTACCTTGCGTTCTCCATTCTCTATTTATTTTCCGTAACTGATCTTCCAGATATTTCCACTGTTATCATCACTTACATACAATGCTCCATCCGGACCTTGAGATAATCCGCAAGGGCGATATTTAGCACGATTAATATTTTCGCCGGCAAATCCGTCTGCAAAAATTTCCCAATTACCCGTTGGTACTCCATTTTTAAACGGAACAAATACTACAAAATAACCTGCTTGCGGCTGTGGGGACCGGTTCCATGAACCATGAAAGGCAATAAATGCTCCATTTTTATATTTGGCGGGAAACTGATTGCCAGTATAAAATAATAATCCATTGGGTGCCATATGACCAGGAAATTGCAGAATCGATTTATCCTTACCCTCACACAATCCAACTGTTTTCCGATCACCTCCATACTCCGGATTTAATAATTTTTGTTTCATTTCATTATCATAATAACAATAGGGCCAACCGTAATCTCCTCCTTTTCGCACTCTAAACATTTCTTCAGCCGGGTTCTCTGCGCCTGCTTTTTCATCGTACCATTGAGGATAAAATTGAAACAACATATCTCTTCCATGCTGCATCACATACAATTCATTCACTTCATTATTCCAATCAAGTCCCACAACATTTCTTAACCCAGTTGCATAACGTACACCATCACCCTGCTTTTGATTAAGTTTATCTGCTTTAAACTGCCAGATACCTCCGGACATTTCAAGTAATGGACAAGGATTCATTCCGGGCCCTGCTTTAGAAGCGTCTTCCTGGCAAATATTTGAAGGAGCGCCGATATTTACGTAAATATTTCCATCATTATCTACTGCCAGTGATTTAGAACTATGATGCCCACCTTTGCGAAACAAACCACTCACAATTAAATCCGGTTTATCAGGGTTCACCACATCACCTTTTGAATTTAATTCAAAGCGATAAATGTCTTCATCAGACGAGGCATAGAGATAGCCGTTCTTAATGGTGATACCTGTACCTGCAAAATTTCCAAATAGTAAAGAGTCATCAGCTTTACCATCACCATTGGTATCCCGTAAACGAATAATTCCCTTACCATCTTTTAATTTGGATAATTTAATAAACAGATCACCATTGGTATTTACTGCAATATGGCGAGCGCGCCCTGTATTTTCAGCCATCACCGAAGAAGTAAAACCTGCGGGTAATGTAAGTGCCCCATCAACCGTTTTATCGCTTTTAGGAATTGCCAGACCGTAAGATAATAGTCCGGCAGTCGCTACTATTAATAGAATTTTTAGACCTGTTTTCATAATTTGTCCTTTTTTGTATCTAAATGAAGCTTGAAATTAATGGATTTATACCAATTAGCCTTGTCACTCGTAATTTTTAAATGTCATCAACAATTGTTGGTTTTCCAAGGGGGTACCCACGGTTATTCTTAAACATCCTTCACATAATTCCACCTTACTTCGATCGCGTACAACAATTCCTTTTGAAAGTAGATAGTTATAAAGGGCAATAGGTTTAGTTACTTTTATTAATAAAAAGTTTGCATCAGAAGGATAGATATGAATTACCAATGACAATTCTTTTAATTGTTCTTCTAAAAGCGCACGCTGAGCCACAATTTCCTGGATCATATCATTAACCTGGTCCACTTCTTCCAAAGCTTTCACCGCTAATTCCTGCGAGGCCTGATTAATATTATAAGGAGGTTTTACCTTATTTAGCACAGCAATAATTTCTTCTGAAGCAAAAGCCATACCTATACGCAGGGCTGCCAATCCCCATGCTTTACTTAATGTTTGCATCACAACAAGATTAGGATAGTCTTTTAACTCCTGAATAAACGAGCGGTGCCTTGAAAAATTAATATAGGCTTCATCAATTATCACTAATCCAAAATAATTATTGAGTACCGCTTCGATATCTGCCTTGATCAAAGAATTACCTGTTGGATTATTAGGAGAGCATAGAAAAATTATTTTTGTATGATCGTCTATTGCTTCTTCAATTGCAGGGAGATTTAATTGAAACCCGGAGGTTAATAAAATTTTTTTTACGTGTACATTATTGATAGCTGCACTGACCCCATACATGCCATAAGTTGGCGGACAAATAATAATATTATCCAACCCCGGTTCGCAAAATGAACGAATGAGTACATCAATACACTCATCACTACCGTTTCCAATAAAAATTTGATTCGCAGGAAGCCCTTTTATTTCCTGTAACTTTTCTTTTACTTTCCATTGTAATGGATCGGGATAGCGGTTGTACCATTTAGTGAGAGGAGAGCCATAGCTGTTTTCATTTGCATCTAAAAATATGTTGGCTTCTCCTTTAAATTCATCGCGGGCGGTAGAATAAGGAATTAAATTTTTTATATTCTCCCGAAGAAGATTGTTAAGATTGAACATTATAATTTGATTTGGAAAAGGACCATTATATTATTGATTACATTTTAATGCGTTGGTTTTCATTCGCTTTTTCTTATTTGAACAGCGGCAGCATGCCCTGCTAAACCTTCAGCTTCGGCCATAATGATAACTGTTGATGAAATATTATCTAACCCATTTTTACTTAACTCCTGAAAAGTAATTTTCTTCACAAAGCTATCTACACTTACTCCACTATAAGCTCTTGCATTTCCATTGGTAGGTAAGGTATGATTGGTACCACTTGCATAATCCCCCACACTTTCAGGTGAATAATTGCCTAAGAAAACCGAGCCGGCATTAATTATTTTTTCAGCTACCTCTTTAACGTTTGCACAACTTAATATCAAATGCTCTGCGGCATATTGGTTTAATAGTTCAATAGCCTCTTGTTCGTTTTCAACAAGAATTACCTTACTATTTGTCAGTGCTTTCTTTGCAATTTCTTTTCTCGGTAATTTTTCAACTTGAAATAATAACTCTTTCTTAATACTATCGATCACTGATTCTGATTGGCAAACCAACAAAACCTGGCTATCCACTCCGTGTTCGGCCTGGCTCAACAAATCAGCGGCAACATAAGCTGGTATTGCAGTTTCGTCGGCATATACGGCTACTTCACTGGGGCCGGCAGGCATATCAATAGCAATACCTTCCTGCTGAACTAACTGTTTGGCACATGTTACATATTGGTTTCCCGGTCCAAAAATTTTATATACTTTAGGTATTGTTTCTGTGCCATAAGCCATTGCCGCAATTGCCTGCACTCCGCCAGCTTTGAAAACTTTGGTGATGCCTACCAGTTGGGCCGCATACAGCATTGCAGGATGAATCTCAGGTTTTCTACTTCCTTTTAAAAGTGAATATTGATTCGATGGAGGTGTACATAAAATTATTTCTTTGCAACCAGCTAATGCAGCCGGTATACCCAACATCAATATTGTTGAAAATAAAGGTGCCGTTCCTCCTGGAATATACAATCCTACTTTTTCAATACCAACACTTTTGCGCCAGCACTGTACGCCGGGCATGGTTTCAATTTTATCAACTGGCGCTATCTGTCTTTCGTGAAAAAGTCTGATATTATCTGCAGCCTGCTGAATAGCAGCTTTCAATTCATCACTTACTAACGTAAATGCTTGTTTGAATTCCTTTTCAGACACCAACATTTTCTTAATGCCGATACCATCAAACTCCCTGGTATACTTTTTAACTGCCCTGTCTCCATTAATTTTTACCTTCTTTAGAATCTTTCTTACTTTTTTTTCCAGTGTATCGGTATCTAAAGTAGTCCGCTCAATAATTCCGGGCCATTCTTCTCTAGCCGGATATTTATATAATTTCATAATGTAAGTATTGCTTTTTTTAGTTGTGAGTTGCGAGTTGCGAGCTGCGAGTT
>JANNEK010000432.1:0-26857 GCA_031378605.1 Chitinophagaceae bacterium
ATTTACGATTAGGCCTAACGATTACCTTATTGATTGGGATGTGAATTTTGATGGAGCTGATAAACTTCTTACCCAAGGAGCCTTCAATCTTACCTGGCAATCGCAACCACAGCAACAGGAAAGTGACGTAGCTTACGAGCGCCAGCAAACGAATATTTGTTTTAACGAGGATGGCGATTTCGATTTTATTATGTCGAAGTCTGAAAAGAAATTTGAAAAACAGGTGCAATGGGTAAGTGTGGCACAGCAGTTCTTCAATACCACCCTTATTGCAAAAAAGAATTTTACCAGTGGAGAAATAAAGTTTGTACGGGAAACGGTAGACTCCGTCAAAAAAATTGCTGATATAACTACTACCCTGCAGGCAAAATTACCTTTAGGAAATAAAAGCGATTTTCCGATGCAGCTTTATTATGGGCCAAATGATTATAAGATTCTAAAGAACCAACCTGTGAAAGGGATGGATAAAATCATAAACCTGGGAAGGGATATGTATGCCTTTGTGCGACCCATCAATCAATATGTGGTAATGAAAGTATTTGATTTCTTTAAGGGATTTATTGGCAGTTTTGGTTTGGTGATTGCTTTGTTAACCATTTTTATCCGGCTTGCAACTTCGCCACTTGTTTATACAAGCTATTTAAGTGGTGCTAAAATGAAAGCGTTAAGACCAGAGATCGATAAAATGAAGGTAAGACTGGGCGGCGATCAGCAGGCAGTTGGAATTGAACAAATGAAATTGTTTCGGGAAGCAGGTGTAAATCCATTGGGTGGATGTATACCTGCCTTGTTGCAAATCCCTATCTTCTTTGCACTTTATAGTTTTTTTAATTCAAATATTGCGTTAAGAGGAGAGTCATTTCTTTGGGCACATAACCTGGCATCCTATGATGCTATTATTAAATTTCCAATTAATGTATGGGGTTTGGGTAACCACCTAAGCCTGTTCACACTCACCGCGGCTGCAACAAGTTTTCTTATTTCTTTGTACAACGCAAATATGACACCCGATCAGGGTAATCCTGCATTGAAATACATGCCTTATATTTTCCCCTTTGTGCTAATATTTATATTTAACAGGCTGCCCTCAGCGTTAACATGGTACTATACCGTATCAAATGTGATTACCCTGATTCTGCAATTTATTATCCAGAATTATATAATTGATCACGATAAAATTTTGGCAAAGCTGGAGGCTAATCGTAAAAAGCCCAAAACAAAATCGAAATGGCAGGAAAGGCTCGATCAAATGCAGGAATCGCAGAAAAAGGTTAAGGAAATGAAAAATAAGCAACTTAAAAAATAAACTTCCTTTTCTGTTAAATTATTTATGTTAAACGACCTGTCCTAAATCATAAAATTGGCAGGTCTTTGTTATTTTAGACAACGTAATGACTGGTTTGGCGCGTCTTTAATGGTAGATAATAGTAACCTTTGATACAATGAAAAAAATAGTTTCAATTTTGATTTTAGCGAGTTTTATGTCCGGTTCAGTTTTTTCACAACGAAAAGTATCTGAACTTATGCTTAGCTACGATATGCAAATATCTACTGGCAGCAACGAGCCTAAAATGGCGGATGCTTTTGATGGAGCCGTGACTACTGTTTATATAAAAGGACATTTAAGTAGAAGCGAAATGTCGAGTGCTTTATTTTCATCTACTACTATTCACGACGCTAAAGCTGGTACGGCTGTTGCATTACGCGAGGTTAGCGGGCAGAAATTATTGATCAGGATGACAGCGGAAAATTGGCTGGAGAAAAATAAGAAATATGATGGAATTGTTTTTGCAAACACCAAAGAAACAAAAATAATAGCTGGATATAAATGCATGAAGGCTGAAGCAAAGCTTGCTGATGGAACCGTTTTTGATGTTTATTATACTTCAGAGATAATACCGGAAAATAAAGAGTTTGAGAATATGATGTTTAAAAATCTTAATGGTTTGCCATTGGAATGGCAGTTGGTTCAGGGAAAATTGAACATACGGTATACCTTGTCTAAAATCAATTTGAATCCAATACCTGTTTCCAAGTTCGATATTCCTAAAGCTGGATATCGTGAAATGACCTATGACGAGAGCAAAAAGACAAACGTGAATTAGGTTACTTTCTTAATCGAACCTTTAAATTTAATACATTCAGGTTATTTTTCTCAGAAGAATTCTTCGAAAATCTGTTTGGTGCAGGTAATATATAAATCGTATTTCCCTTACGGTAAGTAATTACAGTATTATAAACTGCAAATTTATTTGACTTGGCCGTGATGGTAAGGGCATTTGAAAAACTTCTCCCTGCTCTTAATGAAAATCCTGGAGTTGTTTTTAAAACATTGAGTCCGGGTGAAGCAGTTGTTTTTTTCTTTTCTCCCCCGCCGCTACTGGCTAATGCAAGCGCCACTGCACCTATCATTGCCATACTGATGATGGATTTCTTAAGCATGTGGTTAAAATTTTAGAGTAGAGTTTACTTGCATATAAAACAAAAATATCGAATTTTTTTAGACTTCCTTAACCTATTACTAAAAAGATTTGTATTTATTTAACGATTCAGATGTCAAAATGTTACTGAATACATAAAAGGAGCATTCATTTTTATGTTTATTTCAGATTTTTTTTCGAGCTCTATGTTTAAGTATCTGGCTGTCAGTATTCATTCTCACTGTTTGTCAACAGCCGTTAATAAAAAAAATTTGCTTTAAGAATTATCAAAGGGTACCTTAGATAAACCCTCATACATGAAAGAAAATCCATACAGCCAGGACAAAGACGATATTAAGGAGTTGTTGAAGCAATTTCAGAATATGAAGGCTGGAACGAAGCATTCCTTTCTTGATGAAGAAGCTTTCGAAAAGATTATTGACCATTTTGATGACGTAGAAGACTTTAATCAGGCGCTCGAGGCTTCGGAATTGGGGGTCACTCAATTTCCCTATTCTTCCACTTTACATATTAAAAAAGCTGATTTACTAATTGCAACCCGCCAGTATCAAAAGGCCTTGAAGGTGTTGAATCATGCTGAATTATTAGATAGCAACGATATTAATTTATACATCCTGAAAACTGATGCTTACCTGGCGCTGGATCAGCAGGAAAAAGCAGTAGTGTTGCTGGAAAATGCTTTACAACTTTTTTCAGGCGAAGAACGGTTAGAATTGCTTTTTGAGCTGGCTGATGTTTACGACGACTACGAAGAGTTTGACAAAATTTTCGATTGTCTAAAATTGATACTTGAACAAGATCCCAATAATGAAGAAGCGCTATACAAAATATGTTTCTGGACCGATTTCACCGGGAGAAACGAAGAGAGTATTCACTTACACCAACAGATAATTGATGACTTTCCCTATAGTGAATTAGCCTGGTTCAATTTGGCAGCCGCCTATCAGGGAATCAAGCTTTATGAAAAGTCGGTTGATGCCTATAAATATGCGATCGCTATTGACGAAAAATTTGACTATGCTTACAGGAATATGGGCGATGCTTTTATTCGGATGCGAAAATATCGGGAAGCGATTGAAGTATTGGAAAAAGTATTAGAACTTTCAAGGCCTGAAGACGTCATTTATGAGGCAATTGGTCATTGCAATGATCGGTTAAAGAATTTTGCACAAGCCCGATTTTATTATCGTAAAGCTTCTCATCTTAATCAGGAAGATAGTAAACTTCACTATAAAATTGCGTGTACCTATATAAACGAACTCCAATGGGTAACAGCAATTAAACATCTTGAAACAGCACTTCAATTTAATCGAATGCAGCCGGAATATAACCTTGCAATGGGTGAGTGTAAAATGCAATTGGAAAATTATAAAGAAGCTATTCAATATTTCTCTAATGTAGTAAGGCAGCGTCCGAGAAATGTTCCAGGGTGGGAGGCATTAATTCGCTGCCTTTATTTCGGTGAATTTTATGAAGAAACTTTAGAACAGGTAAAAGCTGCTATGAAAATGACCGACAATAAACCGGTTTTTAGTTTTTATTTAGTTGCTGTTTATTTTGCCATGGGTAAATCGAAAGAAGCATTGCTGCAACTTAATAAAGCAATGGATAAGGCACCCAAATTACTTAAGAAACTTATCGAACTCAATCCTTCACTATTGAGAAATCAACAGGTAGTTGATATTGCCGCCCGCTATAAAAGGAATAAGTCTATCTAAGGTTTGAAACACTAATATTCCTATTTTTGCGCCATATCATTTAATAATAAGCGTATAAAGGTATTGCATGAATTTCAATCTTTCCCAGATTCCAGATCGAATTAAAAAACCGCGTACTACGGGAATTACAATGGTTATGGACAAAGGACTTAGTATTCCCGAAGTACATAATTTTATGAGCGTTGCAAATCCACATGTTGATATCGTTAAACTCGGATTTGGTACTTCGTTTGTAACGCCTAACTTGAGAGAAAAGATTGAAGTATATCATTCCTATAATATGCCTATCTATTTTGGTGGTACATTGTTTGAAGCGTTTTTGATCAGAAATCAGTTTGAAGAATATATTTCCGTATGTAAAGATTTTGGTGTTAGTTATATGGAAGTAAGTGATGGATCTATTACAATTCCCCACGCAGAAAAATGTGGATATATTGAAAAACTCACGAAGTATGGAACTGTTTTGAGTGAAGTCGGAAGTAAAGATGCTGCGCATATTCTGCCGCCTTACAAATGGATTGAACTTATGCAGGCTGAATTAAAAGCCGGATCAACGTATGTTATTGCGGAGGCCAGGGAGGCTGGTAATGTAGGTATTTATCGTGGAAGCGGCGAAGTTAGAGAAGGATTGGTGCAGGAGATACTCACGCAAATTCCCGGAGAAAAAATATTATGGGAAGCCCCACAAAAACCACAGCAATTATATTTTATAGAACTATTGGGCGCAAATGTTAACCTTGGAAATATTGCACCAAGTGAAATTATTCCATTAGAAACAATGCGTATTGGATTACGTGGCGATACATTTAGTTTGTTTTTGAACAAAGAATCTCACCAATGAGGAGGTTTGGATTGATAGGATTCCCTTTAGGACATTCCTTCTCCAAAAAATATTTCACTGAAAAGTTTCTTAAAGAAAAAATCATTGATTGCGTCTACGATTCTTTTCCACTCGAATCCATAGAAGAACTTCCTTTTTTGCTTAAAAAAAATTCTGACCTGATTGGATTGAACATCACGATACCTTATAAAGAAAAAATAAAAGGCTATCTTGATACTTTTTCAAAAGTTGTGAATGAAACAGGTGCGTGTAATTGTATTCATATTGTAAAAGGAAAATTAATTGGCTATAATACAGATGTTACCGGTTTTCAACAAACGCTTCAAAATAGTTTTTCCTCATTACCCTCCCGTGCACTTATTTTAGGAACGGGTGGTTCATCGAAGGCGGTAGCATACGTGCTAAAGCAATTAAATATCGATTATATTTTTGTTTCCCGCAATCCATCTGCAGCAACTATTTCCTATGAGCAGTTATCAAAAGACATCATAAATCAATCACTGCTTATTATTAATACAACTCCTTTAGGAATGTATCCTCATATCGTTGAAGCACCCCCTATTTCGTACGAGGCCATTGGAGCTAACCATTGCCTTTTTGACCTTATTTATAATCCGGAAGAAACATTGTTTTTACAAAAAGGAGCCGCCCGGGGTGCGTCTGTTCGAAATGGATTAGAAATGCTTAAAATTCAGGCAGAAGAATCCTGGAGGATCTGGAATAGCGAATAGGTATTTACAAACTTTTTGATTTCTTCGGAGCCCACCAATTTAATTACGCTAATTTTTGCTTTACGCTTTGAGGCAAGCCTGCCACTTTTTTTGCGACATAGTCATAACATATCATACCCGTTTTTGCCAGCACAGCAATTATTTTTTTATCCGATGTTTCCTTTTCAAATTTATAAAGAAGATCAAATCCAATTTTTGAAAAATCACTTGCTGCCACAGAAATTTTTACGGTGTCTCCATAAAAAAGTTCTGCTTTAAATTCTACCACTAAGTCACTCATAATTAAACCTACGCCTCCCAATGCCAATTCTTTAAAACCATGATGTTCCAGGAACTTTAACCTTGCTTCATGAATAAGAGACACAATTGAATCATTACCTGCATGACCCCCATAGTTAATATCTGTAATTCTTATTGGAATTAAAACGCTAAAAGAATAGCTATCGGGCTGTTCAATTTTAATCCGGCTCATACTAATAATTAGGAATAAAATTACTAATTAAACAAAGACAGACAGCACTGCCAATAAGCTTTCAATTATTGTTGCAGTTTATCCGAAATTTATAAAGGGAAGATCAAACTAAACATGCCTTAGCTGTAACAATCTTAAAATAGTTTTAATAATGTTGGAGGACGAAGGTACCCGGAAATCAATCTTTGATTAATTCTCTTAATTCAAGAATATCAAAAAAAGTAGCACAGCTTGGAGAAAAATTACCTTGCTGGAGAATTTTTGCTCTCCATTCTTCAAATCTTTTTTTCCAACTCATGCTCTGGCGGATAAGCAGATCGAGGTATTCTTCTTTCTCAACAATATTGCTATTGTTGAGTGAAGGTAGAAAATTAGCAAACTTGGAGGATATCCGTGTTTGTTGGCCATTAGGACCAGTAACTGTAATATAATTATTAGCCTGGCTGGTAAGCAAACTCATATCCATTATTATTTTTCCATCAGCATCCCGAATTACAGGAGCAACGATAGAAGCTTCGTCCGTAGCATCAACTACTTGAAACGATTGCAGAGCAACCCCTTTGAACGATGGTTCATTATAATCAACTTCATATAGAGGTACTTGAGTTTTTGCAACTACCGAAACAATTCTTTCTTTAACTGAAGATTGATTTTCTTTTTTTGGGGTATTGTCATCCTTAACAAAACCATCTATTGCTTTTTTAACTGGTTGTTCGTTGGTCTCAGATTTTTTATCTAAAGATTTATTTTCCGCAGCCAGGCTTTCTTTTTTATCAGCGGCGCTAAAGTTTTTAAGAAAAAATAAAACGGAAGCAATTATTACTCCTGTAATAATTGCTGCTGCAGCGAGCCTTTTCCAATTAAACTCAATTCGTTTTCCTTTTTTTTCAGGCTCATTTTCTTTTTCAAGTTCTGATAAAATGGAGTGCCATTGATTTATTGGTGGGTCGAGAACTGTATCGAACAACTTGTTTGATAACTTACTGTCTATACAATCAAACTCCCTGTCTAACCTCTGAGAAATGAATTCCCAGGTGCCCTTCGGAGGAGGCATCTCGTATTCGAGTAGCTTATGTTGGGTATTAACGGGCATAGAGATAATAGTTTTATCGGGTATAGGATTTTTGTGTATCGGAAAGGTACTGTGCTATTTTCTTTTGTAAAATTGATTTCGATCTTGCCAGTTGCGATTTACTGGTTCCTTCACTGATTCCAAGCAATACACCAATCTCTTTATGTGAATATCCCTCCACCACATATAAATTAAACACTGTTTTATACCCTGGAGATAATTCCTGAATGATATTCAGTACATCTTTCTGTGCCAAGCTGTCCAATGCCGAAATATCAGAATCTTCAATAGTACTCTCTTCTTTCTCACTAACACTACTAAGCGCAAGTGATTTTTTTCGAAAATGCTCAATAGAAGTGTTCACAAATATTCGACGAATCCAACCTTCAAAGGAACCTTCCGAGCGAAATCGGTGTAAATTTCTGAACACTTTAATAAATCCTTCCTGCAATAGATCCTGAGCATCATCTGCATTGTTGGCATATCGGAAACATACGGCATACATTTTAGGTGAAAAACGACGATATAACTCCTCCTGCATTTTTCGGTTTCCTTCAATACATCCATTAATTAAGTCGATTTCATCCGTTATATGGTTGCTTAAAGGGTTCAAATTTTAAGTATAAAACGATTATTTTAATAATTTTTCAATGCTTTTACGCCTTCTTGCAAAAATACAACCAATTTATCCGCGGCCTTTTTGCGGTGACTAAAGGATGTTTTTTCTTCCATATCCATTTCTGCAAAACTACGGTTACTTCCGATTGGATAAAATACAGAATCGTATCCAAACCCATTTAACCCTTTTGGTTCATATCCTATTATCCCCTCGCAAATTCCATCAAACAAATACTCTTTCCCCTCCCATCTTAAGGAAATAATCGTACGGAAACGGGCCGACCGATTATTACAATTCTTTAAGTTCTTTAATAATTTGGCTATATTATTTTCAAACAACTTTTCATCCCCGGCATACCTGGCGCTTTTTACGCCTGGTTCTCCATTAAGAGCACTTACTTCTAACCCAGTGTCTTCACTAAAACAATTTTGTCCGGTAAGGGCATGAATAACCCGGGCTTTTTCGGATGCATTTGCTTCAAGGGTATCAAAAGGTTCTGGAATATCAATGTCAACACCAGCCTGAAGCAGACTTATTACTTCTATTTTTTCTCCAATTGCCAGTTGAATTTCCGACACCTTATGTTGATTATTGGTAGCAAAAATTAGTTTAAACATCGTTGAATATTAAAGTCGGCACTTTTTAAACCTGAAAAATTTTTCGTAAACATACCCATAATTTGCTTTTTAGCAATTTGCCGTTTTCATTTTCCTGGTTTAGTTCGGATAAGGATGGAGTAGATAAAAATGTAATGGAATCATACTCCTGGGGCTTAAAAAAAGGAAAGTTTACTGGTAAACCAATTTCCTCGGTGCTAACACCAAAGAGTAGTATGTATTTTGGCTGAAGCTGTTCTCTTAACAATTTTATTTCAATTCTTTGTTGGGAATAATTCAAAATAGCACAATCTTCTGCATTTGTTTTACAAGCTTCCATGATACGGCTAATAAACTTCAAATGATTATCAGGTATTATTTCTTCGTCGGCAAAATTTACAATTATGGAAATATGGTTTTTGTGGTTGCCGAAATATGAATAATTATTCCCGATGACTATTTCAGGTTGTTTATTGCTAAAGGGCAATTCTCCTTCTGTTTCAATCAATACCTTATTATATAAACCGGCAATTGAAATAGGGGGAAGAACAAGTTTTTCGAAGTTCACCTTTCAAAATAGTTTTTGATATAAGTAAAAATAATTTTAACACGCTAAGGTAAGGTGATCGTCCGAACCAAATTACCAATAATACGTTGTTGATTTTATTAGAATAACTGTTTTAGTATTGCTTTAGTTATTCATTACAATAAGTTTTCCTAACATTCGTTCGGAAATAGTGTGGTCGTTATTTGCGAGGTATATTCTTTGTTCGTTACTTTGCCCTAATTAATGTTTAATATGTTAGATATTTATAATATTCCAATTATAAGGGCTGAGAAAACTAAGTTGAATGATTTTCCTCTTCAAAATCTACCGTTTGGTAAATTTTTTACAGATCACATGCTTGAGGCAGATTTTGAAAATGGCGAGTGGAAAAATATTGAAATAAAGCCCTACCAACCCTTATTGATAAACCCTTCTCTTGCTGCACTGCACTATGGCCAAGCTATTTTTGAAGGCATTAAGGCATATAAAGATTCTTTGGGAAATGCGCTTATTTTTCGGCCCTTTGATAACTACAAACGCTTCAATATTTCCGCTGAAAGAATGCAGATGCCAACAGTTCCGGAAGAAATTTTTATGGAGGGAATGCGCCAATTAGTCAAAATCGATTCAAATTGGATTCCTTCTTATGAAAATCATTCGCTTTATATAAGGCCCTTTATGTTTTCATCCGACGAAATGATTGGCGTTCGCCCTTCCGACCGGTACAAGTTCATGATAATATTAAGCCCAACCGGTCCTTATTATACAGCCCCGATGCGTATATATGTAGAAGAACAATATACTCGTGCCTGTCCGGGTGGAAGCGGGTTTGCAAAAGCCGCTGGAAATTATGGTGCCTCCATGTTGGCCACAGCCGAAGCAAAAAAACAGGGATACGATCAGGTATTATGGACAGACGCCTTCGAGCATAAATATGTACAGGAAATTGGAACGATGAATGTTTTTTTTGTAATGGCAAATAAAGTAATTACACCCGATCTTAATTCTGAAACGATATTAGCTGGTGTTACAAGGGATAGCGCTATTACTATCTTAGGTGAAATGGGATTTGAAGTAGAAGAACGACCATTAAGCATTGATGAGATAATAGAATCTTATAAAGCGGGCAACTTGCAGGAAGTATTTGGTACCGGTACTGCTGCCACCATATCAATTATAAAAGAATTAAAGTATAGAGATTTTGTTATGAATTTTAATTCAACCAATTGGAAAACTGCACCCGCATTAAAAACAAGATTGGATTCTATTCGTTCGGGAAACGCACCTGATCAATATAATTGGTTATTTAAAGTGTAAATCTTGGTCGAAGATTTTAGTCGATTCATCGAATAGGGTAGACAGTTAATTCTGTCTACCCTATTAGTTTTCAGCCTGTTCCATCATAAGTTATTTTTTTTAGTAATATACTTTATAAGCGTTATTGCTTATCAATAGAAAGGATACTATGTTTGTTACGGAAAATACGGTTCTTTAAAAGGTTGCAAATCCATTTTGCTTGCTTTGACAGTATGGTGTTTTGTTGATCCGAATCTTATTCAAAAATTGATCGTACCATGAAATCAAAATTTACCCTAATCTGGGTTATTGTTTGTAGTTTATTTCTTCTTTTTTCTGAAACAATAATCGCCCAATGTAATGCAACTGTTACTGTCTCAACCGTTGAGTCGAGATGTAAAGCCACCGGAGAAATTAATTTTTCTGTGACCGGCGGTTCAGGAAATTACAATTATACAGTAAGCAAAGGCGTTATATCCTCTGTTACTTCTTCCAGTAAGGTGAGTGGTTTACCAGCCGGTATATATAAAACAGAGGTTAAAGATTTGGTTACTGGTTGTGTTTATTCAATGCCTGACGTGGTAGTAACTGGAAATTATCAGGACCCGCGTTTTCAACTGACTGTTACAGATGTTACATGTATTAATGGGGCTGATGGATCAATATCAGTTATGACTCAGCAATTCGGTCGCGGACCATTTGCCTATACTATTATTGCTCCCTCTGTTTCAGCGGTTGGTACTTCAAACAGTACCGGTACATTTACCAATTTAATTCCGGGAAATTATTTTGTTCGTTTGTCGGATTCTTGTGGTGGCATACAAACAAGGTCTATCGTTGTATCAAATTATAATTGGTGGATTTCTGCCAGTACAGTAACTAAAGTGGGATGCGACCAGGCAACAGCAACACTTACACTTCAGGATAGTAAAGGAAACACCAATCTTGTAGGTACAACCTATAATGGCTACCAATATGGCGCAGTGCGTTCACCAGGTGATACATCATGGTCTAACTCAAGATCGTTTACTTTTTTCAAGGGTACTTTGCGTACCTTAACCTTGGTTGTTAAAGATCTTTGCGGAAATATTAAAACTGTAAACTGGATTGATAATACAAAACCTTCTGTCGCAGGTTCGGTTTCAATTTCAAATCAGGTATGTGCGAATTTTTCTGCTACCATCACAGGTCAATCCAACCTTACAAGTCCACAATATTGTTTGTATAATTCTGCCAATGTGCAAATAGCCTGTAATGGAACAGGTGTTTTTAGTAATATTCCTTATGGTTCTTATTGCATCACTATTCAGGATATTTGTTATGATACTACTATTAACCGTTGCTTTACCGTTAGTCAACCAACACCAGCAGTAGCCGCAAACGTTACAAAGAGTAATATTACCTGTTCTGATTTTACAGCCACTGTAACTGGTCAACAAAACCTGACAAGTCCTGCTTATTGTTTATTTAATAGCGCTAATGTACAGGTAGCTTGTAATTCAACCGGGGTATTTAATAACCTTCCATTTGGTCTTTATTGCATTCAAATTACTGATGGATGTACAGGCATAGTTATAAACCGTTGTTTTATACAATATCCATATGTTCCAACAGTTGGTGCTGCAGTTAGCATTACAAATCTTGCCTGTTCTGATTTTACAGCTACAATTGGAGGCCAGGGAAACCTTACCAACCCTCAATTCTGTATTTATGATGGTAATGGAGTACTTGTTGTATGTAATTCAACCGGAATATTTGATGGCTTGCCCTATGGCAGCTATTGTATAAATGTAAAAAATGATCCTGTTTGTTATGATACAACCATTGTTCGTTGTTTTACAGTTTCACATCCACTTCCTTCTGTTGCTGCATCCGTATCAATCACCAACAAAAATTGTACAGATTTTACCGCTACCATTACAGGTCAGCAGAATCTGAATAAGCCAGAATATTGTTTATACGATAATAATGGAGTACAGGTAAGTTGTAATAACTCGGGTCAGTTTGATAATATTTCCTATGGCGCTTATTGTATCAGAATTGTAAACGACCCAACCTGTTACGATACTACTATACAACGATGCTTTACGGTGAGCAGGCCTGTCCCTGCTGTTAACTCTACTGTTCAGATCAGCAATAAAGCATGTGGTACGTTTACTGCTAGTATTACAGGTCAACAAAATCTGACCAATCCGCAGTATTGCTTATACGATAATAATAGTGTTCAGATTAGTTGCAATAATACTGGTGTATTTAGCAATGTGCCTTATGGGTCTTATTGCATTAACGTTGTGAATACCTGTTATGATACTACTATTATACGGTGTTTTACGGTAGCACCAATTCCAATGGGGCTTAGCGTTACTTCAACGATTTCATGTACAATTGGAACTACCAATCTTGCATGCGCCTGGGCCGGCTCTTCTGCGCCTTACCAGGTATATGTCTTTAATCCAGGTGGTGCGCAGGAAGCTCAATATACCGGAAGTGGAACCTCTACTACATTTAGCAACTTGCTTTCATTACCCGTTGGCCTCCGTTATAAGGTAGTAGTTTTGGATAATTGTGGTAATAGTGATACCATGTTTGTAACTCCCCTGGCCTCTGCTTTAAATAAAACGATTAATGCAAATTCAAAGTGCCCAAGTGGCCAATGGCAAAATGGCTCTGGTGATCTTGATGTATTTTGTCAGTACAATAATGGATGGGTGGCACCTAAAATTATTAAAAAAGGGACTACACCTGTAAATATTTCATACAATTTCAATACTGGAAGCAATTATACATTCAGTACAATGGAACCTGATACTTATATTATTGAATACACCTTACAAAATTGTTCAAATAAAGTGTATGATACATTTACACTTAATTCGTATTCGTTTCCAAGTTTGGACCAATCGGCTGTATACGTTTGTAATAATTCAAGCTTTGGTGTGAATGCGGTAGTGAATGGTGGCCTTGCACCCTTTACCTATGAAATTATAGGAAGCTTTCCAACCACTCCTAGTATTGTGTCGGCGCCGCAGGCATTACCTTCCTTCAACCTAAATACGGGAAGTAGTTATTCGCTGGTTCGTTTACGTTCAATAGACGCCTGCGGTAATGCTACTATTAATGATGCAAGTATTCTTCCTTTGGGTAATACTATTATCAACTCTAGCTCTAATTGTTTTTATAATAATATTACTTTAACAGCAGAACCTATACCAAACGCTACGTATACCTGGTACCGGAAAACCAGTGCAACTGATAGCATCGAAATATCAACCAGTCAAAATTATGATATTACATACCTGTTGCCGTCTGATACTGGCGTTTACGTTTGTAAAACTTCCGTGAACTTTGGTTGTTTAACCAGAATTTCTACCTTTAATTTAACAGGTACCTGTGGTAATAATTTGTTGAGCGAAACTAATTTTTCTTTTAATGCTGTAATTAAAAATGATAAATCTGAATTGCAATGGTTAACCGGCAGCAATTTTAGTGCTGATGAATTTGTAATTGAAAGAAGTACAGACGGACGAACTTATAAGGCTATTGCTACCGTTAAGGCGATGCCTGTCAGTATTTCTAAAAATCACTACTTATTTACAGATAATTCACCTGAATTTGGTAAAAATCATTACCGTATAAAAATTGTTAAGAAAAATGGTGGTAATAATTATTCAAAAATAATTGTATTAACCAGAGGTAATAATAATTTGATTACTGTAAATCCAAATCCGGTCGATGATCATTTTCAAGTTCAATTTAACGGAGTAGCTACGGGTACTTATTCGGTAAGTTTGATTAATGCAACGGGAAGTCTCTTAACCATGCAAACACTTACTATTGTAAGTGGAGAAACTAAGAAAATTCAACGCCCTGCTGCCGCTAAATCAGGCACCTATTTTCTTCATATCTTGAATAAAGAAATGAATGGTCGTCAGGTTATAAAATTAGTATTCCGTTAAGAATTTATAGATCTTGTGTTATTTAAAAGTTTAAAGGAAGTGATTGTGCCAACAATCACTTCCTTTTTTATTTTATGGATGCGGTTGTATTTCCCAACTCCCTAAATTTCTGTCTGTCCTTTTATTAGAATCAGGTGCGGGTTTTATCTGATCTGGGATTTATCGGATATAGTAGTTTAATCAGGCAATAAATCGGGACATTTATTGGACCTTTAAGGCTAATCAGGCAATTTGTGGATGAAAAATGAATATTTTTTCTCCCCTTTTTTTCGTTTTAAGGCAAAAGCCCTTACCTTCGCCGTCCCAAAATAAAAGGTCAATAATGCCTACCATTCAACAGTTAGTACGTAAAGGAAGACAAATAATAAAGGCGAAAAGTAAATCCAGAGCATTGGATAGTTGCCCATTTCGTCGTGGTGTATGTACCCGTGTGTATACAACAACGCCAAAGAAACCAAACTCAGCGTTACGTAAAGTAGCTAAAGTACGCTTAACAAATAAAGTGGAGGTGATTGCTTATATACCAGGAGAAGGCCATAACCTTCAGGAACACTCGATTGTATTGGTGAGGGGTGGTCGTGTTAAGGATTTGCCAGGGGTACGTTATCACATTGTTCGCGGTAGTTTGGATACAGCCGGCGTAAAAGATCGTAAGAAGAGCCGTTCTAAATATGGTACTAAACGTGAAAAAGCTAAAAAATAATTAATCGCATTCAAATTTTTCAATAAATGAGGAAGACAAAAGCCAAAAAGATTCCCTTAGCCGCAGATGCCAGATACAATGATGTATTGGTAACCCGTTTTGTTAACAACCTGATGTGGCAGGGCAAAAAAAATACTGCATTCACTATATTTTATAATGCTATTGATAAGGTTGCAAAAACAACCAGCGAAAATGGATATGAGGTATGGAAAAAAGCCCTAACCAATTTAACCCCTGCTGTAGAAGTTAGAAGCCGCCGAATTGGTGGTGCAACTTTTCAGATACCTGCGGAAGTACGTGCAGAAAGGAAAGTTTCTCTGAGTATGAAATGGCTGATACGTTACAGCCGCGAAAGAAACGGAAGAAGTATGGCCGAGAAATTAGCTAATGAAATTGTTTCTGCAGCAAAAGGAGAAGGCGCTGCCTTTAAAAAGAAAGAAGATACTCATAGAATGGCGGAAGCAAATAAAGCTTTTGCGCACTTTAGAATATAACCGAATTTATCTTTTTAAAAAAGCCCTGTAAATCATTGCAGGGCTTTTTTAATGACTGGCACCTGAATAAGTATTAAATTCTTGTGTTTGTTTACTATTCTAATGAATTTAATTACCTTTGCACGCCTAATAAAAGGCTTGATGAGTTGGGATTCTGTAGTACAGGAGTGCGACGCAACCACAGCTTAATCAGGGCTTTACTGTTGGGAACTAAAAATTTCAATTTACAATAATCATGGCAGACTTAAGATTTCAACGGAACTTTGGTATTGCAGCACACATTGACGCTGGCAAAACCACCACTACCGAACGTATTCTCCGATATACCGGTATGATTCATAAAATTGGTGAAGTGCACGATGGTGCAGCGACCACCGATTGGATGGAACAAGAAAAAGAAAGAGGTATTACTATTACTTCTGCTGCAGTAAGCTGTATGTGGAATTTTCCTACTAAATTGGGTACCGTAGATGCAAATACGAAAAAATATTACTTCAACATTATCGATACACCCGGTCACGTAGATTTTACCGTAGAAGTAGAACGTTCAATGCGTGTACTGGATGGATTGATTGCCTTATTTTCTGCCGTAGATGGTGTAGAACCGCAAAGTGAAACCGTTTGGCGCCAGGCAAACCGGTACAATGTACCACGAATAGGGTTTGTAAATAAAATGGACCGTAGTGGTGCTGATTTTCTAAACGTGGTTAAACAGGTAATTGAAATGCTGGGTTCGAAAGCTGTGCCCTTACAGTTACCAATAGGCGCAGAAGATGATTTTATAGGTGTGGTAGATTTGATTAAAATGAAAGGAATCATCTGGCATATGGAAACGGAGGGAATGACCTTTGATGAAATTCCGGTTCCTGCCGATATGCTTGAAGAGGCGAATGAGTGGAGGCAGAAATTAGTGGAGGCTGTTGCCGAATATGATGATAAGTTGATGGAAAAATTCTTTGAAGATCCTGCTTCAATTTCTGAAGATGAAATGCACGAAGCTATTCGCAAAGCAACCATCGATTTAAGTATTGTGCCAATGATGTGTGGTTCTTCTTTTAAAAATAAAGGAGTACAAACAGCACTCGATGCCGTTTGCCGTTACCTTCCTTCGCCCATGGATATTGAAGCTACTAAAGGAACAGATCCTTCTACTGGCGAAGAAATTGTTCGTCATCCCGATCCAAAAGAACCCTTTGCAGCACTTGCTTTTAAAATTATGACCGATCCATTTGTGGGTCGTTTGGCGTTCTTCCGGGTTTATTCCGGTAGACTCGATGCAGGTTCTTATGTATTGAATGTACGTAGTGGAAAAAAAGAGCGGATCAGCCGGATCATGAAGATGTTTGCCAACAAACAAAATCCCATCGACTTTATTGAAGCTGGTGATATTGGTGCTGCGGTTGGTTTCAAGGAAATTAAAACAGGAGATACACTTTGTCATGAAGATCATCCGATTACACTGGAAAATATGTTTATTCCAGAGCCGGTAATCTCTGTGGCGGTTGAACCAAAAACACAGGTCGACGTAGATAAAATGGGACTGGCAATTTCTAAATTGGTAGAAGAAGATCCAACACTACGGGTAAGAACAGACGAAGAAACGGGTCAAACCATTCTTTCAGGTATGGGCGAATTACACCTGGAGATCATTGTGGATCGTATGCGAAGAGAATTTAAAGTAGAAGTTAACCAGGGAGCCCCCCAGGTTGCCTATAAAGAAGCTTTTAAAGCAACTATTGAGCACCGGGAGGTATTGAAAAAGCAAACCGGTGGTCGAGGTAAGTTTGCGGATATTATATTTGAGTTTGGCCCGGCCGATGAAGAGTGGTTAAAAGAAAACCCGGGCAAAGGATACCAGTTTGTGAATGATATTTTTGGAGGATCGATTCCCCGCGAATTTATTCCTGCTATTCAAAAAGGATTTGAACAATCAATGGGAACAGGTGTGCTTGCCAGTTACCCGGTAGAGAATATGAAAGTGCGGATTTTTGATGGTAGTTTTCACCAGGTTGACTCCGACTCTATGTCGTTTGAATTGTGTGCTAAGAGTGGTTTTCGTGAAGCGGCCCGTAAAGCAAAGCCGGTATTACTGGAACCTATTATGAGAATAGAAGTGATTACACCTGAAATTTATATGGGAGATGTAACGGGAGACCTTAACCGTCGACGTGGTATGCTGGAAGGAATGGATACCCGTGCAGGGGCACAGGTAATTAAAGCAAAGGTTCCTTTGAGCGAAATGTTCGGTTATGTAACACAGTTGAGAAGTTTATCTTCCGGCCGTGCAACGTCAACCATGGAATTCAGTCATTATTCCCCGGCTCCTAATAATATTGCTGAGGAAGTAATTGCAAAAATAAAAGGAAAGCAGAAGGTGGAGGGGTAAAACGAATAGGATGGACTTATACAGAAAGAACCCCCGCAAGACCTGCGGGGGTTTTTATTAGCGTCTACTGCCACGAATAGTAGGCCAACGAACAACTAGAAATCATCGTATCATAGAATAGAACCAAAATATGAGTTAGTTTTAATTAATAAAATAAACAGGATGAGAAAGATTTGTATGGTAGTTGTGACTTGTTTTTGATTTTTTGATTTATTAGCTCAAATAACCCCCGGAATAAATCTTCAGCGAGTTTACGGAGGTGCGGCTGATGAAATAGGCCTGAAAATAATAACCACTAGAGATTCAGGATTTGCAGTATTTGGACATTCCTATTCAACTAATAATGATGTAGTTGGGAATCACGGTTCCTCAGACTTCTGGCTTATAAAACACGGCAAGAATAATGTAGTGCAATGGAAAAAATGTTACGGAGGTAATTCAAATGAAAATGCGAGTGATATGGCACAAACACTGGATGGAGGTTTCGTAATGATCGGTGAAACATTTTCTGACAATGGTGATGTTTCAGGATATCACGGTAATATAGATATATGGATAATTAAGGTTGATAGCTTTGGAGTTAAACAATGGCAAAGATGCCTTGGAGGTAGTTCCAATGATGGGAATTCAACTTACGAGAAAATAATTCAAACAAACGATAGTGGTTATGTTTTAATTTCCTCTGTTGGTTCAAATGATGGTGATATTACAGGTAACCATGGTGGGCGGGATGGTTGGATGGCAAAGTTGAATAAGGATGGACTGCTTACCTGGTCAAGATGTTATGGCGGAACCGGGACGGATTTTTTTACTGACATAGAAAAGCTTTCGGATAATACTGGTTTTATTATAGCGGGAATAACCGATTCAAATGATGGAGATGTTTCTGGTAATCATGGAAACTCAGACGCTTTTTTAATGCGAATTGACATCTTCGGAAATCTTCTGTGGCAGAAATCATTTGGGGGTACGTTAGACGATAGGGCAAATAACATTTTAGATTGTGGCAACGGTAATTATTTATTGATTGGCCATGCAGAGTCAAAAGATGGCGATGCCACAGGTAATATATTAGGTAAAGCCTGGGTAATAAATGTTAGTGAATCCGGCCAGCTTTTATGGCAGAAAAGATTTGGGGGTAATGCGGACGATGAATTCTGGTCTGCAGAAAAATTAGTTGATGGATATCTCCTGGCTGGCCAGACAAATTCTACTAACGGTGACGTAAACGGGCTTCATTATGCAATAGTCGGCCCACAATTTCACGATGCATGGCTTGTAAAATTAAGTAACACGGGAGTTTTAGAATGGCAAAAATGTTTCGGGGGATTTGATTTCGATGCTTTTCGTTCAAGTGCGAAGAGATATAACAATGCAATACTGTTTACAGGGTTTTCTCAGTCTGCAAACGGTGACCCCCTTTTCAATTTAGGATCAAGTGACCTTTGGATTGTTGAGCCAGATATTTTGAATGCTGTCCAGGGCTATGTTTTTTATGATCGCAATCTCAACGGAATAAAAGAAAATATTGAACCGTATGCAGAAAATTTTATTGTTGCAAGTACTAAACCTAACCAGGTCAGAAGTAGCAATACTGTAAAAGGTTTTTATTATAACACGGTGGATACCGGAATTTACTCTACAACATTAATTAATCCAAGACCTTACTATCTTGCTAATCCCCTTAATAAGGTTACAGAATTTGGTGTCTCTTATCAAACAGATACTGTCAATTTTGCGCTTACTCCAATTCTCGGAAAAAAGGATTACAGGGTAGTTTTATTCCCATTATCTCCTGCAAGAAGTGGATTTTATTCTAGTTATAGAATAAAAGCAGAAAACCTTGGAACTGATACCTTGGTAAATAAAGAAGTAATACTGATAATCGATAGTCGTATAGAGTTTCGCTTTGCAGATCCAGTACCAACCGCTATTTCGGGCGATACGATTCGCTGGAATCTTTCCAATTTATTACCCACCGATTCGTTCTTTATTACCGTTAACTCAAAAATTAAAGAACCTCCTATTACAATGAATGGAGATTCTTTATCCCTAAGCGCATTTATTGATAGCACACTTGATATAGTACCTTCAGATAATCGCAGTAGTTTGCGGCAGATCATTACGGGTGCCTATGACCCCAATGACAAAAATGAAAATTACGGAGGGGTATTCTCAAAATCAGACTATGATGCTGGCCGCTACCTAAATTATACCATCCGTTTTCAGAATACAGGTAACGATACTGCGTTCAATGTGGTTGTTAGAGACACTCTTCAAAATAAGTTTGACTATAATTCTATTGAGATGATAGGAACCAGTCATCCGTATCAATTAACCATCAATAATGGTAAATACTGTACCTGGACCTTTAAAAATATATTGCTCCCCGACAGTAACCGTAATGAACCATTGAGCCATGGATATATTTCGTATCGCATAAAACCAAAAACCGGTTTGGTATTGGGTGATACTATTCGTAATAGTGCTTCTATTTATTTTGATTTTAATGCGCCTGTTAAAACCAATGAACAGTTAACAATTATCAGGGCCCCATTACCCCCGCAACCTGCGGTAAGTGGATTGCTTTCTTCTTATTGTACTAACCAGGGTATACAAAAAGGAAAGATCACCAACCTTCCGGCAGCAGGCAGTGGAATAACGGTTACGGCTAAGCTGGATGCGGCTACTTTACCTATTGCAGCAGATAGTACGTTTAGCTTTGATGTAAATACCCTTGCAGCGGGAAGCCATACGATTGCGGTAAGTTTTACCAATGCCTCTGGTACCAAAACATTCAACCAAAGTTTTAATACTACCGTTGCTATTACACCGGATGTAAATATGAGTGCGAACATCACCAATGTAATTAGTTTGGCTACTCCTGTAATTATAACAGCTACCAATGCAACCGCAGGAGGAACAACACCCTTGTATACTTTTGCAAAAAACAGCACCTTCACAACTATTGTACAGGCAGAAGGAGCGAGCAATGTGCAGAACCTTAATCCGGCAACGCTGGCTATTGGTGATAACTGGATCTATGTACGAATGAAAAGTAATGCCAGTTGTATTACCACTCAAAGTGTAACCGATAGTATTAAAATCATCCGCGACCAGGCCACCGGTATCACGGATCCGGATAACCCGGGTAAGGTGATCAATATCTATCCCAATCCATTTAATAAGCAACTTTATATAAACGGATTGAGCACAGGCAAGATCTATACCGTCTATCTTACAAATTTGAATGGGCAGTTGTTACAGCAAAAAAGAATCACCAACCGCACCAATGCAGAATTGATATTGCAAAAGGAAAAAGCGGGAACTTATTTATTAAGTGTATATGATGAGAAGAAGAAAGTATTGCTGGGATCAGTAAAGATTGTAAAGCAGTAAACGTATCGTAGAAACTATTTGAAGATATATTACCAAGAACCTGCTTTTGACCAAGAGCAGGTTCTTTTTTATTTTAACTATAAATTTCAACTTGTAAAAACCCGTTTCTTAAAATTAATAATACTTATCGATTCGGCTAGCTGCGCAATGAATGTATTTATATTATCTTGCCGTTCTAAATCAGTTCAACACATGAGAAAAATAGGGATCCTCATCGTTCTTCTATACCTGCAGTATATTGTTTTAGCCCAGGGCTCTATTAAATGGACCACCGATGGAATGGGTTATTATAGAACAGAAGCCGGTGAAATTGTTCAATACAGTCTTCCGGGAAATGTAAAATCTGTATTAGTAACTAAACAACAGCTTACCCCAACCGGTCAAACTAAAAATCTTTCGGTTCGCAGTTTTTCTTTTTCGCAGGATGGTACCGCTGCATTAATTTATACAAATACCAAAAAAGTATGGCGATTGGATACCCGGGGAGATTATTGGATATACAATAAAATAAACAATAGTTTAAAACAAATTGGTAAGGGTCGACCCGTTTCCTCTTTAATGTTTGCCAAGTTTTCACCCGATGCTACCAAAGTGGCTTATGTAAGTGAATATAATTTGTATGTGGAAGATATTGCAAGTGGCGAAATAAAGGCACTAACAAAAGACGGTAACCGAAAATTTATTAATGGCACTTTTGATTGGGCCTATGAAGAAGAATTTTTTTGCAGAGATGGTTTTCGCTGGAGCCCCGATAGTAAACAAATTTCTTTTTGGCAGATAGATGCAAGAACTACCAAGGACTACCTGATGATCAATAATACGGATTCAATTTATCCGGTAGCCGTACCAGTAGAATATCCTATTGCCGGCGAAGCGCCTTCTCCTTATAAAATTGGCGTTGTAAATATCAGTACCGGCACAACGCAGTGGATGAAAATTCCAACCGACCCTGTGCTACAGAGTTATGTCCCTCGCATGGAATGGGCAGCAAACAATACTGAATTGATTATTCAGCATTTGAATCGCAAACAAAATGAGAGTTCTATTATTTTTTGTAATGTACAAACGGGGGATGCTAAAACAATTTATTCAGAAAAAGATTCTGCCTGGATTGATATTCTTCCGTTATGGGATAATGATTATACCTGGGGCGGATGGGATTGGTTAAACAATGCTAAAGAATTTTTGTGGCCAAGCGAAAAAGATGGATGGCGCCATTTGTATCGTATAAGCAGAGACGGAAAAAAAGAAACCCTCATCACCAATGGCAATTACGATGTAATGGATATTGCAGCTATTGATGAGAAAGGTGGGTATATTTATTTTCATGCATCACCTGATAATGCTACGCAAAAATATTTGTATCGCACCAAACTGGATGGTAAGGGAAAATTAGAATTGGTATCTCCTGCCAATCAAAAAGGAACGCACGATTATGATGTATCACCAACAGCCAAATTTGCCCAACATAGTTTTTCTAACTATTATACACCCTATGCAAATGAAATGATTTCCTTACCCGATCACAAAGGATTAAATGGAGAAAAAGTAAATGATGCAATAGCCAAAGCTGATAAAAGCAAATCGAATGTTGAATTCTTTAAAGTGAAAACAGGTGAAGGGGTTGAAATGGATGCCTGGAAAGTTATGCCGGATAATTTCGACTCTACAAAGAAATACCCGGTGATTTTTTATGTGTACACCGAACCATGGGGCCAAAATGTAAAAGATCAGTTTGGGGTTGAACAAAATTTTTTATACCAGGGAGATATGGCGAAGGACGGATACATTTATATATCCATTGATAACCGCGGAACACCTGTACCAAAAGGAAGAGCGTGGCGAAAAATAGTTTATCGGAAAATTGGCATTGTCAATATCCGCGATCAGGCAATGGCCGCTAAAGAAATTATGAAATGGTCGTACGTAGATACAAGCAGGATTGGTGTATGGGGATGGAGTGGTGGTGGCTCCGCAACCCTTAACCTTATGTTTCAATATCCTGAAATTTATAAAACAGGAATTGCGGTTGCTGCTGTGGGTAACCAGCTTACTTACGATAATATTTACCAGGAGAGATATATGGGCCTGCCTCAGGAAAACCGCGAAGATTTCGTAAAGGGTTCACCAATTACTTATGCAAAAAACCTGAAAGGAAATTTATTGTATATCCATGGAACGGGAGATGATAATGTGCATTTCAATAATAATGATATGCTTATTAACGAGCTGGTAAAATACAATAAGCAGTTCCAGATGATGTCCTATCCAAACCGTACCCATAGTATTTCTGAAGGCGCCGGAACCAATCGGCATTTAGCAACCTTGTATACTCAGTACCTTAAATTGAATTGTCCCCCAGGTGCACGGGCGAACAACAGTTTGGGTGCGGATAAAAAAGGGTTTTAGTATTAAAAGGATGAAATAAAAAATTAACTGGTTCATGAAGTTTGAAGAGAAGTAAAGGCAGATTTTTTTCAATAAGTAAACATTGTATAGGTGAAAAATTGATTATGATTAGTATAAATAAAAGATATTCCTTCTTCTTGTGCAAATTCCCGCGCTGGCCTGAGTATAAAATAATCTGGAATGGTTGTGCCTGAATGGTTTAAGGATGTTTTAGGGAAAAAGAAGTATTGAAGTGATGGATGATATTTATGATGGCCTAAAAAAGTCTAAAAATTCTTTTCTAAACTCTTTGCCAGAATGTTATATACGCCTACCTTCGCATCCCCATTCGAAAAATGGGATAATAAGTATGTCTCAGCGAATTAGAATAAAATTACAGTCGTACGATCATAACCTGGTAGATAAGTCTGCAGAAAAGATCGTTAAAACCGTGCGAAGCACTGGTGCGGTGGTTACCGGGCCAATTCCTTTACCAACGCGCAAGAAAATATTTACTGTATTGCGTTCTCCCCACGTAAACAAAAAGAGCCGTGAACAATTTCAGTTAAGCACGCATAAACGCTTACTCGATATTTACACATCTTCGAGCCGTACGGTGGATGCGCTGAGTAAACTGGATTTACCAAGTGGAGTAGAAGTAGAAATCAAAGCATAAAAGAAGCACCCTGTTGGAGTATTATATATACCGGCAGGGTTTTTTCATGTAGTTCTTTAATCAACTTATCTGCAAACTCTTTAAACGGATAAAGCAGCGCTAAGTATAGTGTCGCTGAAAAGCGGCAATATTTAAACAACATTTAAATATGAACTAGCCCTTCGAGGTTAGTTTACTGTTGGTACTTCTGGAGCACGAATCTCTGATTCGTGATAATAGCTAAACGGAGTTTAGCTTTCCATCAAGAAAAGGTCAACAGCAAACGGGGATTGAAGATCCGATCACACTTTCATCGGACCTGTCTCTTTAACCTTACAGGGGCACAAACTGTAAATAAGATGAAAGGTATTATTGGTAAGAAAATTGGGATGACGAGTATTTTTAGTTCCGATGGCAAGCAAACAGCTTGTACAATTATTGAAGCAGGGCCATGTATTGTTACCCAGGTTAAGACAATTGAAACAGACGGTTACAACGCACTTCAAGTAGGTTTTGGTGATAAAAAAGAAAAGCACACGATTGCTGCAGAAAAAAATCACTACTCCAAAGCAAACACTCCAGCTAAAAAATTTATTAGAGAATTTCGCGATAGTTCAATGAAAATAGCATTGGGCGAAGCCATTACTGTTGACATATTTGCAGAAGGCGAAACCGTTGATGTGGTAGGTACTTCAAAGGGCAAAGGTTTTCAGGGTGTAGTAAAGCGTCATGGATTTCATGGAGTAGGTGGCCAGTCGCATGGTCAGCACGATCGCTCCCGCGCACCAGGTTCATTGGGTAACTCATCCGATGCATCCCGCGTTATGAAAGGCATGAAGATGGCCGGCCGTATGGGTGGCGATCGCGTAAAAGTTAAAAGCCTTAAAGTAATCAAGATTTTTACCGATAAGAATTATATACTCGTGAGCGGTAATGTTCCCGGGCATAATGGTTCTATTGTATATATACAGAAGTAAACTTTTAATCGAATTATCATGCAAGCAGATGTATTAAGTATAACAGGTAAAAAAACGGGGCGTACTGTTGAACTTCCGGAAGAAATATTCGGAATTGAACCGAATGACCATGTTATTTACCTGGCTGTTAAGCAATATTTGGCAGCAAATCGTCAGGGAACAAGTAAGGTGAAGACTCGTATGGAAGTAAAGGGTTCCAGCAAAAAATTACATCGCCAAAAAGGTACAGGTGGATCAAGAAAAGGAAATATCCGTAACCCATTGTACAAAGGAGGAGGAACAATTTTTGGACCTAAGCCACGCGATTATGATTTTAAATTAAATCAGAAAGTAAAAGGATTGGCGAAATGTTCTGCGCTTTCCTATAAAGCAAAAGAAAATAGCATCCTGGTTTTGGAAGATGTAAAACTTGATCAGCCAAAAACTAAAGACATCGTCAACATATTAAAAGGATTGAAAGCCGAAGGGAAAAAAGTATTGTTTCTTACAGGAGACGATAATATTAACCTTGTTCTCTCTTTGCGCAATTTAACGAATGTAAAAGGTTTTCAGTTTAATGATATGAATACTTACGACATAGTAAATGCGCAAATCATTTTATTTACAGAGGGATCTGTAAAAGCAATTGCGGAAGAGGTTAAAGAAATGAGCGCTAATTAAACATTAAAAAACAAAAAGAGATGAAGCTCTCTGACGTATTAATAAAACCGATTGTTTCCGAGAAGAGTAATAAACTTACTGACGGCAGGAGAATCTATGCTTTTCGTGTAAGCCGCAAGGCAAACAAATTGGAAGTTAAAAAGGCTATAGAAGAATTTTATGGCGTAAGTGTGATTGATGTAAATACGATGGTTGTTCCAGGAAAAAGTAAGAGCCGGTTTACAAAGGCTGGATTTATCAGTGGACAAAAACAAGCTTATAAAAAAGCTTATGTAACCGTAGGAGAGGGTGAAACTATTGACCTCTACGGAAGCATTTAAATATGTCTGGAGTATGGAGTCGTGAGCCAGTAATCGATCGAAACAAACTCCGAACTAACGACTTAAGACTTTGAACAAAAAAAGAATGGCGCGTCATACGCCGCAAAGGATTGACAATTTTTAAATAGTTATAATATACAACAATGGCACTAAGGAAATATAAACCGACTACTGCCGGCACCCGCTGGAGAATTGGTAATGCATATGCAGAAATCACAGCAGATTCTCCTGAAAAAAGCCTCGTAGAAAAAGTAAAGTCTACGGCAGGTAGAAACGTGCAGGGTAGAAGAGCTATGCGTTATATGGGTGGTGGCCACAAGAGAATGTACCGGATTATTGATTTTAAAAGAAATAAAAAGAATATAAAAGCAACAGTTGTATCTATTGAATATGATCCATACCGTACTGCGTTTATCGCATTGTTGAATTTTGTAGATGGAGAAAAAAGGTACATTCTTGCTCCCCAGGGATTAGCAGTAGGCGCAACCGTTATATCGGGCGATGATGCTGCTCCTGAAGTAGGAAATGCCTTGCAGATGAAATTTATGCCATTGGGTACCAATGTTCATAATATTGAAATGCAACC
>JANNEK010000278.1:0-15160 GCA_031378605.1 Chitinophagaceae bacterium
ACAAGCTCTTTATGAAATATGCGGTTGAAACAATGAAGATTTTTCTATTTTCAAATTTGTAGTCAAGCGATATATCAAGCTTTGAATACGTTTTTACATGGTATTTTGATGAATCAACATAGGAATAAACCCCTTTATCAAATTTTGTAGCCTTAAAATCATCCCAATTTAGCCTACGAGAATTATTCCAAAAAATAGTATCGCAATTGAAATTGCAACCCAAAGAATCGCTTCTAATATGAACTATTGGGTCAAAATTATTAACCAACAAGAAATAAATAATTAAAAACATCTTATTTAAAAAATTTACCTCAACTAATTTACTAATCAAAATAGCCTAGAGGCGACAAATCTTCCAACAGGGTCATTAAAACGATTTCCTGCTCTTGCTTTGATTCTACCTGGGTTAATGCCATAATTTGTTATTAATATACGTCTTACTGACTCTGCTCAAGCTCGCCTTACACCAAAAGTAATTTTAAATTTTATTAAATATTCAGCTTATTCAATAAAATAACTTGCAGTAGAGTATTGATCTTTTAACTCTCCGCAGAGTCTCTCCTAACGGGCTTGTGTGTGTGCCGGAGGACTCTGCGGCAGTAAGTTATATAACTTCTCAATTATGCATTTCTCTCCGGACTGCCATAGAGTAAAGATACTAAAACAACATTTTGTATCTGGTACCGCAGAGTTCCTTTTGGGAGACTCTGCGGAGAGGTAAAAATACGTGGTAACGCCGATTGAACGGATACAAGGTATATTCGCTGATTGAATTGATCCGTTCTTATCTGTTCAATCCGAAAAACCCTGAGCTTGACGAAGGGTACAATGGAAACACCGATTGAACACGGATGCAACGGATATTCGCTGATCGCATTGATCCGTTCTTATCGGTTCAATCCGCTAGCTCCGTGTTGCGATTGTATAAAAAAATAGAATGGCAACACCGATTGAACGGATGAAACGGATATTCGCTGATTGTACTGATCCGTTCTTATCTGTTCAATCCGTTAGCTCCGCATTGCGATTGTATAAAAGAATAACGGTGTAGCTAGTACGACATTTCGAAATTGTTCTTAACACCCTTTAAATAACAAGGCCACAAAACCTACCACGAACGGTATCCAAAAAAAGATAAATGATTTTTTCATGCAGCGTAGTTTTGGTTATTACTCCTATTATCTATCTTTTTTAGTAGCTGATGCTGAATCACTACTCTTTTTTTTCCGGCCGCTTTCTTTTAATGAACGGTCAATGATCCATTCTATTTGCCCATTCACACTGCGAAACTCATCCCCTGCCCACTTTTCGAGGGCCTTATAAATTTCTTCATCAATTCGTAACACAAAATTCTTTTTTACCGCCATGGGTATTATTAAGAAAAATTATTAGTAAAGTGATCCGGTATTAACTACTGGCTGCGCACCTCTCTCCCCACACAAAACAACCATCAGGTTACTTACCATAGTGGCTTTCTTCTCCTCATCAAGATGAACAATGCCTTTTTTAGAAAGCTGCTCCAGGGCCAACTCTACCATTCCCACAGCTCCTTCTACAATTTTGAAACGGGCCGCTACAATGGCAGTAGCCTGTTGGCGTTGTAACATGGCCCCAGCTATCTCTGCCGAGTATGCGAGATGACTGATTCTTGCTTCCTTAATGATTATTCCTGCAGGTGCCAGTCTTTCCAATAGCTCTTTTTCCAATAAAGCATTTACAGCATCTCCACCACCCCTTAACGTTATAGACGCGGTTTCATCTTCCATATGATCGTAGGGGCAAGTTGTTGCCAGATGACGAACTGCAGCCTCGCTTTGAATTTTTACATAATGATTGTAATCGGCTACTTCAAAAGCTGCTTTATAGGTATCGCTCACCTGCCATACAATTACCGCAGCTATCTCAATAGGGTTACCCATTTTATCGTTTACTTTTAGTTTTGCGCTTTCCAGGTTTTCGGAACGCAATGATATTTTATGTCTTGCGTAAAATGGATTTACCCACATCAATCCATTATCTTTTACGGTTCCAACATACTTACCAAAAAAAACACAAACCCAGGAATGATTGGGATTTACCACCATTACACCTTTAAATAAAAAGACCCCGAACAGTATAAACAAAATAGCAATAAAGATTCCCGCACCATTTTCCCGATTGGTGTTAGCCATTACAATTATTAAGATAATACCTCCAATAAATGAAATCAGCGAGAACAATAATGCCAGGTACCCCGACATCGGTTTTAATGATTTTTCCATACAGTTAAAATTTGAATGATATCAATTTGATATCAAATATACATCAAACCCTGATTTCGCCAAATTTTTTAAAACAATTTTTTGCCGGCTGGGTAATAAACTAAATTGCCACCGCAATAGCGATGGCAATTCCTTGAATTATATTTATAATTTGCTGGTTAAACTTGGTTCTCTTAAAATAGCTAAAGACTTCAGGCTAAAGGCTCCGGGCTACAGGCTCTTCCGACTTCTCCCGGCTCCAGACTTCTTTACTCATTCGGCTTCGGACTACCGGCGCAGCACCAAACTACATACTCCCGACTCACTCACCTCCCGTACTTCCATCTTTTACTTTTACTTTTTTCTTTCCGGAGTTTTTCTTTTCAAAGTCTAATACTTCTTTGGGTTTTGCAATTACTTTTTTTTCTCCTTTCGGGGTAGCCGTTGCAGTAGGATTCGATTCTAATTTGCCCAGTGTATATAATTCTGTTCTGATTACAACTCCTGTTTCAGGATCATAGTATTTCCATTGTCCATGTTTGATAGCAGCACCCTCATTCTTAATTATTACCTGGCGATAGGTATCCAACTTATCAGGATCTTCTACATCAATTGTATCAAATTCCTTATCCGGATTCAATGCTTTCCATCCCTGCTCTAGCCTCAAATCGCCATGAATTGTAAAATATTTACAAACCCCATCTTTTAATCCCCATTTATAATTTTCCACGCCAACAATATCGCCCGATAAACTAAATAGTCGCCACTCCCCTTCTTTCCGGTCGTACTTGTACCAACCTTCTTCTTCGTAGCCTGGTTCCCCGCGAACGCTTTCGTACCGATGTGTCCAGGGTCCCTGCTTTCTTCCCTTCATATCAAGCCTGTTAAGCGTATCGCCATTTGCATTTAAGATATAATCTTTCCATTGGGAAAAACCGTTTACAGAAATCAACAGCAGGAAAAACAAAATACAACGCATGTTTTGTATGTTTATAGTAATAATAACGAAAACCTAACCGCTTTATGATGTCAAAATTACTGCAATACCCTTGCCGGGTTGCAGGTTTAACAAGCCTGTTAATAATTTCCGGTTTCCAACTGCTGTTTTCTCAAATAAAACCTACCCCGGGAGCTGATCGCTTAAAAACCGTTCAGCAGCATAAATTACTGGATCATAAATCAATGTTGAAAGAGGTTAAGTTCAGGAATATTGGCCCTACAATCATGAGTGGCCGGGTAGTTGACCTCGATGTAAACCCCGAGGACCCTACCGAATTTTATGTGGCATATGCTTCCGGAGGTTTGTGGTATACTATTAATAACGGACAAAGTTTTGTTCCGGTATTTGATAATGAAGATATACTTACCATTGGCGATATTGCTGTTAACTGGAAAACAAAAACGATCTGGATCGGAACCGGTGAGGTGAATAGCAGCCGTTCTTCCTATGCTGGTATGGGCATTTATAAAAGTAATAATAACGGAAAAAACTGGGAATGGGTTGGATTACCCGATTCACATCATATTGGAAAAATTCAATTACATCCTTCAGATAATAACACGGTATGGGTAGCTGCCCTCGGACATCTTTATTCTCCAAATAAAGAACGGGGTGTCTATAAAACAACGGATGGTGGTAAAACATGGAAACAAACCTTATACATTGATGATAATACAGGTGCTATTGATATTGATATAAATCCTTCTAATCCCGATGAATTATTTGCGGCTATATGGTACCGTACGCGCAGTGCCTGGAACTTTGAAG
The DNA here is from genome assembly GCA_031378605.1 of Chitinophagaceae bacterium. Classification (GTDB taxonomy): domain Bacteria; phylum Bacteroidota; class Bacteroidia; order Chitinophagales; family Chitinophagaceae; genus Endoryza. The sequence goes on from JANNEK010000278.1 coordinate 4,009, forward strand.
AAAGCGGTAAAACAAGTGGCATTTATAAAAGTATCGATGGAGGAAATACCTGGCAACTCACTACAAAAGAAGGTATGGGTTTTCCTACAGGCGATGGTGTAGGTAGAATTGGAATTGCTGTTTATCCCAAAAATCCGCAAATTATATATGCCATTGTAGATAACCAGGCGCATAAGCCCGATACTTCCACCAAAAAAACAGATACGGCCTACCGATCAACCGATTTTAAAGAAATTACCATGGAAGGTTTTGAATTATTGGAGGAAAAAAAACTGGAACAGTTTCTTCGGCGAAATAGATTTCCTGCAAAATATACGGCCGCCATAGTAAAACAAATGGTAAAAAACGAAAAAGTAAAACCAACGGCAGTATATGATTACCTGAATGTAAACGATGGTTTTGTTAATACCGGAATTTATGGGTGCCAGATATACCGAAGTGATGATGCCGGAAAAACATGGAAAAAAACCCACGAAAAGGATATTGGTATTTATTCAACCTATGGTTATTATTTTGGAAAGATATATGTATCGCCCTACAATGAAAATAAAGTTATCATTTTCGGTGTGCCCTTACAGCTTTCGTATGATGGAGGAAAAACATTTAAAAATATTGACAAAGGAAATGTACATGCTGATCATCATGCTATCTGGATCAATCCAAAAAAAGATTCGCATATTATTAATGGGAATGATGGCGGCGCCAATATTACTTATGATGATGGTGCAACCTGGTTTAAATGCAATACGCCCCCGGTGGCTCAGTATTATGCAGTAACTACCGATGATGCCAAACCGTATAATGTTTATGGGGGCTTACAGGATAATAATGTTTGGTATGGGCCATCCAATCACAAAGAAGATATTGGATGGATCGATAACGGGGAGTATGCTTACAAATCGCTGGTTGGTGGCGATGGCATGCAGGTGCAGGTGGATACGCGGGATAACGTAACTACTTACGCGGGTTCTCAGTTTGGTAATTATGTTCGAATGAACCGGCTTACACGCACCGACCGAAAACCTATTCGTCCTTCGCATGATTTGGGAGAAACGCCTTTACGTTTTAATTGGGAAACACCGATTGTGTTAAGTAAACATAACCAGGATGTTTTTTATTATGGCACCAATAAATTTCACCGTTCATTAAATAAGGGAGATAATTTAGAAACACTCAGTAATGATCTTACCAATGGAAAAAAAGAAGGCGATGTACCTTTTGGAACATTAAGTACAATTGCTGAATCGCCAATGAAATTTGGTTTATTGTATGCTGGAACGGATGATGGCAATTTGCATATTACATTCGATGGCGGCAATACCTGGAAAAAAATTAGTCAACAATTACCGCAGGGATTATGGGTGAGCCAGGTTACTCCTTCACAACATAAAGAAGGAAGAGTTTATAGTACGTTAAATGGTTACCGCAATGATCATTTTCTTCCTTACCTTTTTGTAAGTGAAAATTATGGCGAAAGCTGGAAGGCACTGGGTAAAGACCTTCCTTTCGAACCCTTGAATGTTGTAAGGGAAGATCCTAAATACGATAGCATTTTATATGTGGGAAGCGATGGCGGACTTTTAGTAAGTATCGATGCGGGCAATAGTTTTATGAATTGGAACGCTGGTTTACCAAAATCAGTACCTGTTCATGATATTGCTATTCAACAACGCGAAAACGAAATTATTTTGGGTACCCACGGTCGCAGTTTATATGTATCGAAATTAGATAGTGTTCAATTATTATTGAAGGATGGAACCTATCGTTTAAAAAAGCAATCTGAGGCTGATAAAATGTTAGCAGTAGCAGGTGGAGAACAATTCAAGGATCTCTACAAACGGGAGGGTATTGAAGTAGCATGTCCACCGGTAAACGCGGGCAAGAAGAAAAAGAAGGGTTGAAGAGTTTGAGGTTTGTAGTTTGTGGTTTATCGTTGTTGAACCTCAAAATTACAGGCTGTTATTCATCATTCACTTTATGTTATCAACGAAAGGTTCAAAATCGTTTACCTTTTTTTGGAGAACTTGTAGCTTGTTTTTATTTCTTGTTTCTTGTCTTCTCACACAATGTATAATATGAAAAAAATAATAGCTTTCTGTTTGTTAATATCGATAGTTGTTCGTGCTGATGCCCAAAAGAAAACGATTGCGCAGATTAAACAGGAGCTTGAAAAATCGGCTAACCCACCGCTCTATGTAAAAGACGTATTGAAGAAAAAATTTATGCTGGATACCATAGCGGTTATGCGTACCGATCAGTTTATGAGTTTACCCGATAGCCTTGCCTACAAAGGCAAATTAAAAAAAGTATATGGACCTTATGATAAGGGAAAGATATTGGTTCAAATTTTAGCAAAGCTTCCGAATACATTTAATCATATCAGCCAGGTATTTATTGATACATCAGTATTTACCAAAAAGATGGCTGATTCTCTTTCGAATAATATTCTTATGCGCATTAAGAATGGATCAGTAAGTTTTGAAGACATGGCCGATACCTGGAATATGGGAGGACAATCGGCACCAAGAGGAGATATCGGTTGGGTAGCCACGGGAGCCCTGGTACCTGAAATAGAAAGAGAATTACGCAAACATAAAACCGGGGAATCATTTAAAGTATGGACGAAGACCGGTGTTCATATTATTCGAAAAACGGGTGTAAAGCAGGATACCGGATTTGCACTGATGATGAGAATATTTTTATAATTAATAAATGAGAAAGAAACTATTCATTGCATTTGGAATTGGATTGGTTTTATTAGCAGTATGCTTATTTTTTGCAGGAAAAGGATATTTATTTCCTTTGATCTTTTCCTTTCCTGCGTATATTATGGCAATTGATAAGAGTGATACAATAGCTGGAATTGTTGCCAGTGCACAGTTTCCACTTTATCTATACTTCTTCTCAATGGGTACTACTAAAAAGAAAAAATGGCTGATTGTTGCGGCCATTATTTTTATTCATTTATTGTTGATACGGGTTGTAATAAGCAGGAAGACAACCCAACCGATAAAAATAAGTACTGAACATATTAAAGAAAGCTCAAGAAGTTTGCTCTTCGCGGCTTGTAGCCGCGAAGTACTATTCTATCGCTTTTAGCGATTAACAGCATTATTCACAAAAAGCTCATTAGCGCCAACTCATACCCCTGCAGCCCTAACCCAACAATGGTTCCTTTTGCTTTAGCAGATACATGGGATAGTTTTCGAAAATCTTCCCGCGCATGTATATTACTGATATGTACTTCAATCACTGGAGTTTTTATTCCGGCAATAGCATCACCGATAGCTACGGAAGTATGGGTATAGCCACCCGGATTTAGAATAATACCATCATACTCAAATCCAATTCGTTGCAGTTCGTTAATCAACTCACCTTCTATATTACTTTGAAAATAATATAATTCAATGCCTGCATGTTTCTTTTTTAATTCCTGGAAGAATTCTTCAAAGGATTTATTGCCATAAATATCTGTTTCTCTTTTACCAAGGAGATTAAGATTGGGCCCGTTGATGATAGCAATTTTCATGTGCTAATTTATTAAAGCTAAAATACGCTCTTTTATGATTTTGAGCGTAGCATAATTGGGTTGATACTTATTTTGAGGTGCTAAGCGATTCCTACGCATAGCTAATAATATAGGCCCTACTTCTTATCAAAGCCCATAGGGCTGAAATTTTGGTAACACAGGGGATCGTAAGAAAATAAAGCCCCATCGGGGCGGTATTCTATATTTTAAATCAAATACAGCATGAAAAATAATTTTCGAATAGGTAATTACCATAAAAAAATGTCGCCCCGATGTGGCAATAAATACAGACGGTTTGACCTCTTTACTATTTTGCTTTTTAGTCTGACACCTCAAACAAGAATTAGCCTATTATTGGGATGCATTTTAAATTGCAGCACCGCTTCCCCCTCTTAACCAAAATAGAGAGAGGAAAAAAGATGGTAACAATTTTAAATACAAGTTACTCTTGACTATTAATCTTTTCAAAAGATAAACAATAAAAGAAACCCGAGAAAGAAGGATTAGAAGTTAGTTAAGGCTTTTTTTAATCATACCTATAAACTGATCAAAAAGGTAGCGACTATCGTGTGGACCCGGAGTACTTTCGGGGTGGTATTGCACCGAAAAGGCTGGCTTATCTTTTAATCGTATCCCTTCCACCGAATCATCATTCAAATTTACATGCGTTACTTCTACCTGCGGTGCATTTTTAATGGTAGCAGGGTCTACACCAAAACCATGGTTTTGTGTAGTTACTTCGCAGAGACCAGTTAGTAAATTTTTTACGGGGTGATTCAATCCGCGATGGCCATGATGCAATTTATATGTTTCAACACCTGATGCGAGCGCCAACAATTGATGGCCGAGGCATATACCAAATGTTGGTTTATTTTCATTCAAAATATCTTTTACTGTTTCAACAGCATAGGGCATTGCAGCAGGATCTCCTGGGCCATTCGAAATAAAATAACCTGTTGGGTTAAATTTTTTCAACTCAGCCAATTTTGTTTTGGCAGGAAATACTTTTACATAAGCCCCCCGGTCTACCATACACGAAATGATGTGTTGCTTCGTACCAAAATCCATCACAGCAATCCGAATGGGAGATTTTTCATCGCCTTTCAAATAGGGTTCTTTTGTACTTACAAAACTCGCTAATTCCAATCCATCCATATCAGGCACTTTCGCCAGTTCCTTTTTTAATACTTCTACATCCAATATTTCAGAAGAAATGATACAGTTCATTGCACCGTTCTCCCGAACATGTGCTACCAATGCTCTTGTATCTACCCCTTCAATACAAACGATATTATTCATAAGGAGGTAAGTCTCTAAGGACGCATCCGCTAATTTCCTGGAAAATTGTTCTTCGAGATTACGACATATCAACCCACGAATCTTTACTGATTCTGATTCTACTTCATCTTCTTTCACCCCATAATTACCAATATGAACACTGTTCATGATAATTACCTGGCCGTAATAACTGGGATCTGTAAAAACTTCCTGGTAACCTGTCATTCCGGTATTGAAACAGATTTCACCGGTAGTGGTACCAATTTTACCAAAGGCTTTACCGTAATGAACGGTACCATCGGCTAACAAAAGAATTGCCTTGGGTTGAACAGTATGTACTTGCATAGTTATGATTAAAATCTTTGCAAAATAAATTATAGAAAGCCAGAATTCAAAGAGTAATTGCCCACATTCTTGAAAATAGCCTCATAAACTAAAAAAAAAGCCCCGAAAAATTTCCGGGGCCGGCTATTGCACTAAAATTTTATGATCATTCTGCAGCTTTTTCTTCTGCCGGAAGTGTATCTTCTATTTTTTCGGTTACTTTTTTCGAAGTTCTTCCACGGCGCGTTTTCCTTGACGAATCCTTAGTATCGCCTTTACCCTTGCCATAGATATCATTGAAATCAACCAGCTCAATCATGGCAGTTTCTGCATTGTCACCGGTACGTGCACCCAATTTAATAATTCGGGTATATCCACCTGGTCTGCCTGCAACTTTTTCAGCGATTGTTCCGAACAATTCTTTGATGGCTTCTTTATCCTGAAGGTAACTAAACACAACCCTGCGTTGGTGAGTGGTATTTTCTTTCCCTTTTGTAATAAGAGGCTCTACATAAATACGCAATGATTTGGCCTTGGCTAAAGTTGTTACAATACGCTTATGCGTTATTAATGCAACAGCCAGGTTACTTAACAAAGCTCTGCGATGAGAGGCTGTTCTGCTAAGATTTTTGATTTTGTCTCCGTGACGCATGACGTTTCGTTTTATTCGGTTAGACCGTGTCAGGAATTCTAACCTACATTATTAATTAGCACAATAAATACATGTGCTTATAAGAAGAGTTACATATCTTCTTTATCCAATCCCATCTTTCCTAAATCCATACCGAAATGCAAGCCTCTTTCAGCGAGCACCTGTTCAATTTCTGCCAGTGATTTCTGACCGAAGTTGCGGAATTTCATCAGGTCCTCCTGTTCATATTGAACCAATTCACTTAAGCTATTAATTTTTGCAGCTTTCAGGCAATTGAATGCGCGAACTGAAAGATCAAGATCTTCAAGTGGTGTTTTCAATACCTTACGTAATTGAAGCATTTGTTCATCTACCACATCTTCTTTCTTATCTTCTTTGCTATCAAACGTAATATTTTCATCAGTAATAATCATCAGGTGCTGTATAAGTATACGGCTTGCCTGTTTTACGGCTTCTTCAGGATGAATGGTACCATCTGTAGAAACTTCCATGATCAATTTTTCGAAGTCGGTACGCTGCTCAACACGGGTATTTTCAATCGTGTATTTTACATTCTTTATTGGAGTAAAGATTGAATCCGTTGGGATATATCCAAGGGGAGCCTCTTTTAATTTATTATCTTCAGCAGATACATAACCGCGTCCTTTTGCGATGGTTATTTCTATATCTAATTTTGCAGAAGTATCCAGCGTGCATATTAATAATTCAGGATTCATGATTTCGAAGCTTTGTGTTGCTTCGGCAATCATAGCTGCTGTTAATTCTGTTTTGTTCTTAATGCTGAGCGTAACTTTTTCCAGGCTTACTTCATGTTCTACTTTCTTTTTGAAACGAACCTGTTTCAAATTGAGAATGATTTCCAGTAAATCTTCGGTTATACCTTTCATGGTGGCAAACTCGTGGTCAATACCTTCAACACGTATACCAACAATCGCATACCCTTCTAATGAATTCAGTAATACTCTACGCAAGGAATTACCAATGGTTACACCATAACCAGGTTCTAATGGACGAAACTCAAATTGAGCTTCAAAATCTGTTGCTTTTTGCAGAATGATCTTATCGGGTTTCTGAAAGTTTAAGATGGCCATGTTTTTATTTCAGCTTTTAGTTTGAAAAATTTATGAACGGGCTAAGAAATTTTAAATGGATGTTTGCAGCTTTTATTTGCTGTACAATTCCACGATTAACTGCTCCTTAATATTTTCAGGAACGCTTTCTCTTTCTGGGTAAGCTACAAACGTACCTTTCATATCCGCTTCACTCCAATCTAACCAGGTAAATTTCTGATTCTTTCCTCTAAACTGTCCGGTGATAGCAACATTTGCCTTATCTTTTTCTTTAATACCAATAACATCGCCTGGCTTTAATTGATATGAAGGAACATTCACCACATCTCCATTCACTGTAATATGCTTATGAGAAACAAGCTGACGGGCTCCTGGTCGTGAAATCGCAATACCAAGTCTGTAAACGGCATTGTCTAAGCGCGCTTCCAAAAGTTTAATCAGATTTTCACCAGTTACTCCTTTAATGCGGGCTGCTTCTTCAAATGTTTTACGGAACTGGCGCTCTAATACACCGTAGGTATATTTTGCTTTTTGCTTTTCCTTTAACTGGATCGCATATTCGCCCGGCGCTTTGCGCTTTTTGGAGGGGCCATGCTGACCCGGAGGGAAACTGCTTTTTGTTAGGTATTTGCCATTGCCTAAGATGGGTTCCCCGAATATTCTGCATATACGGGTTTTGGGACCTGTGTAACGTGCCATAATCTTAATTTCATTTCGATTTTTTTAAAAACCGGTGAACTGATCGGTAAAAAATCGTAAAAAATAAATCAGCCACCTTTTATTAAATGAACTGCTCTGATCCTTTCAAAGCAATTATAGCGCTCTATAAAGTTGTGATATGTGATTTTCGAATTTTGATTTCTTTATGTTTTACAGAGCAAATGAAATTTGTTTCACTGTTACACCAGAACAAATCATAAATTCTATATCATAAATCCCATATCATAAATTTCTACACTCTTCTCTTTTTAGGAGGTCGGCAACCGTTATGCGGAAGCGGAGTTACATCCTTTATCATATTCACTTCAATACCCGATTGAGACAGTGAACGAATTGAACTTTCACGGCCAGATCCCGGGCCCTTTACAAAAACATCTACTCTTTTCACTCCCGCATCAAAGGCAACTTTTGCCGCATCAGCAGCAGCCATCTGGGCAGCATAAGGAGTATTCTTTTTAGAACCCTTGAATCCCATTTTACCGGCGCTGCTCCAGGAAATTAACTGGCCATTTTTATTGGTAATACTAATAATGATGTTGTTGAAAGTAGCCGATATATGGGCATCCCCATACGAATCTACTCTTACAACTCTTTTCTTTGCCGCAGCTTTAGCGCTGGGAACCTGTTGTTGTGCTTTTGCCATAATTGAAACCTAGGTAATCATTCGTTATTAAAAAATATTTCCGATTAAACCGGAACTGAATCAATTCTCCTCCTGCACCAGGTATCCGCAATTGATTCAAAAAAATCGGTGCATTATATTTATACTGCGGGCTTTAAGCGGCGAACCTTGAGCAATGTTCATCTCAATGCTTTTTGCTAAAGGCTTTTTTACTTCTTAGGTGCTTTCTTTTTACCAGCAACTGTTTTACGCTTTCCCTTACGTGTACGGCTATTGGTTTTTGTACGCTGGCCGCGAAGCGGCAATCCTTTACGATGGCGCAATCCGCGATAGCAGGCAATATCCAGCAAACGCTTAATGCTCATTTGTACTTCCGAACGTAATTGTCCTTCTACCTTTAACTCATTTGTAATGATATTACGAATAGCATTCAACTCATCATCATCCCATTGATTCACTTTCTTATTTACATCAATCCCTGATTTTATAAGGATATATTTTGCAGTAGAAGGACCAATACCAAAAATATAGGTAAGTCCAATTTCTCCTCTCTTATTTTTTGGTAAATCCACACCGGCGATACGAGCCATATTAATTGTTTATAGTTTATTGTTTATAGTTAGAGGTTGGTTCCTGATGCAGCAGGTTATCTTGGTTTTGAATCATGACTCCCAATTACAGGCTCCAGACTCTTATCCCTGGCGCTGCTTGAAGCGGGGATTCTTTTTATTAATTACATACAATCTTCCTTTGCGGCGAACGATCTTGCAATCAACGCTTCTTTTCTTAATAGATGCTCTTACTTTCATTGTTATCGCTTTTTGCTTTATCGAAAAAAAACTTAATAATTATTTATACCGGAAAATAATTCTCCCCCTCGTTAAATCATATGGGCTCATCTCAACACCTACTTTATCGCCAGGTAAAATTCTAATATAATTCATCCGCATTTTTCCGGAAATTGTTGCGAGTATTTCATGCCCGTTTTCGAGTTTAACCTTGAACATAGCATTCGATAAAGCTTCTACAATTGATCCATCCTGTTTAATTAGCGGTTGTTTACCCATATATTTTTAAGGAGCGCAAAGATAGCATTATCAGCCACAAATAAGAAAAAATTGGGGATATTTTTCTCATTTCTGTGGAAAAACAGCGGATAAATCGACAAATTGGTGGCCAATAACCTTCGAAACTGCCTATTGGTTGAGTTCCACCTTAGTCATATCGTAATAATGATTTTGCAAATCGTGTACAAAAAATGGTTGCTGTACATGGCGCTTGTCTTCCCGCCACCAGATTTCAATCGTTGAAAAATCTCCTTTATGGGGTAATAGTAACCGAAAAGAGTCTTTCATATATTTAATAGAGCCATCAGCATTCTCTTGCCGCTGAAAACCCAATTTCGTCAATTGTAACTCATCCAAGGGAACCGGAAATAAATTTTCTGATGGAAACCAAAACTCCTGGACCTCCGTTTCTATACAAACTTCCTTATCTTCCCTGTTTAAGTCCTTTACTACTCCCTGTGTTCGCTCACCTTCAAATTCTGCCATAACAATATCTCCGGGTTTAATACTTGAAAATTTAATCATATAGCAATCAATTTAGGAATTGAATTTACAAAAAATGATTGATTGCCTTGAAATTTTGTTAGGAAGTCTGGAATAATTGGCAAACCGGGAATGGTAAATTATTTTTTTTATTTTATGATAAATACATTCCAGCCTATAGCCTGTATGCTAAGCTGAAATAATCTTTACTAACTTATCTCCTATAAAAGTGATCAAAATTTAAGATCGTTTTTTGTAACTAATCACAGCCCATCCATTAAGTACTACTGCAAAACCAGCCATGGACAGCAAGTGATATTTTATATCTGCCAATCCGCTTCCTTTTAATACCACCATTCGCATCACTTCAATAAAATAAGAAACAGGGTTGAAACGTGTAATCATCTGTGCCCAGTAAGGCATACTATCTATTGAAGTATACAATCCACCCAAAAGAATAAATATCATCATCAGGAAAAAAGAAATCAGCATCGCCTGCTGTTGATTTGTTGCATACGTTGATACAAGTAATCCCAATCCTAATACAGCCAGCAAATAAAGCGCAGCAAAAATATAAATGGTAGCGAAACTACCTAAGGGCAAAATACCATAAGCAATTCGTGCAATGAGCAAGCCAATACTTAATACCAAAAGCCCAAGTATCCAGAAAGGAATTAATTTTCCCAATATAAACAGGTGCTTTTTAATAGGAGTAACATTTATCTGTTCAATGGTTCCGATTTCTTTTTCGCGAACGATATTAATTGCAGCCAGGTTAGCACCTACCATTGTCAGGAGAATGACTAATATACCCGGAACCATAAAATATTTATAATTCATTGAGGGATTGAACCAATTAGAAGAGGTAACCTCAATGGTGGTTTCGGGGCTAAAACGGGGAAATTGAATCCACTCCGTTCTTACCTGCCTGTTATATTCCTGAATAATCGTTCTAAGATAGGCCCCGCCCAGGTTTGCTTTCACTCCATTAATTGCATTCAGCGCCATAAACAATTGTGCCTCGCTTTCTTTTACAAGATTTTTTTCAAAAGAAGCGGGTATTTGCAATACCAGATCGGCCTTATCGTCTTCTACCTGTTGCAGGGACTTGGGATAGGAAGTAGAATAATCAGTCAATATGAAATAACCCGACGCAGTAATTTTATTTATCAATTGGCGCGAGTATTCTGAACGATCCTGATCAACTACTGCTAATTTAATATTTTTTATTTCATAATCCGCGGCCCAGGGTAATATCAATAACTGGATGACCGGCATAATAAATATGATACGCAAAATTGACGGATTGCGAAATATTTGACGAAATTCTTTCTGTAATAAAAATTTTAATGATCTCATGCCAGCCTGATTTTAAATTTCTTGATTGCAAGCCCTAAAAAGAAAAGC
>JANNEK010000012.1:0-17805 GCA_031378605.1 Chitinophagaceae bacterium
ATTAATTGGTCCGCCGGGAGCTGGTAAAACGATGCTGGCAAAACGGATACCTACTATTCTTCCTCCATTAACTTTATTGGAAGCACTTGAAACAACCAAAATTTATAGTGTGGTAGGTAAGTTACCCGAAAATTCAACGCTTGTTTCCAAACGTCCTTTTCGTTCGCCGCATCATACCGTAAGTGATGCAGCGCTTGTGGGTGGGGGTGGTACACCACAACCAGGAGAAATTTCATTAGCGCATAATGGTGTACTTTTTTTAGATGAATTACCAGAGTTTAAACGATCGGCACTGGAAGTAATGCGACAACCCATGGAAGAAAGAAGAGTTACTATTTCAAGAGCTAAAGTAGCGGTAGACTTTCCTGCTTCTTTTATGCTTATAGCTTCAATGAATCCTTGTCCTTGCGGATTTTATAATCATCCACAAAAAGAATGCAGTTGTCCACCCGGAGCTGTACAGAAATATTTAAATAAAATTTCAGGGCCCTTATTAGATCGAATTGATCTGCATGTAGAAGTTACCCCGGTAGCGTTCTCAGAATTATCTGCTCCAAAAATGGGAGAAGGGTCAGCTTCCATTCGACAACGGGTTATAGGTGCAAGAGAAATACAGGCAGTACGCTATAAAGAACAAGAAGGTATTTATAGCAATGCGCAAATAAGCAGTAAAATGCTAAAACAAATTTGTGTCATTAATACTGTTGGCCAAAATCTTTTGAAAGCAGCGATGGATAAACTCAATTTATCGGCAAGAGCCTACGACCGCATCTTAAAAGTTAGCAGAACAATCGCCGACCTGTCAGCATCCGACGAAATTCAACCTCAACATTTGGCAGAAGCAATTCAGTATAGAAGTTTGGATAGAGCGGGATGGGCGGGTTGAGAAGAATGTAGTCGGGAGTAAGAAGTCGGGAGTCAGAAGTCAGGAGTCAGAAGATAGGAGTTGGAAGTCAAGAGTCAGAAGTCAGAAGATAGGAGTTGGAAGTCAGAAGTGAGAGCAAAGAGCCACGATCCATTACTTATTTAATTAATTACTGAAGTATACTATTTTCAGTTAACGTTATAGGGGTTCACAACTATATTTTTTAAAAGAAAATTATTTTAACCTATTAGCTATTTCAAAAAATCAGATAGAATTAAACAACGGAATTATGAATAATCGTTGAGAGCTACTGTACTTTTTAATTTCAATTCTTTTTGCTCTTAACTCCATTAGCAAAGAGATTAAAGAGAAAGGAGTAAAAAAGATAGCTCCGATATTAGCAACTATTCAACTCTTTTTGCTCTTTTCTATTTCTGCTCTTAACTCCATTAGCAAAGAGATTAAAGAGAACGGAGTAAGAAAGACAGATCCGCTATTAGCAACTATTCAACTCGTTTTCCTCTTTTCGTTCTCCTATCTTCTGTATTCTATAATTCATATCTTCCCGAATTTTTCTCTTGACTTCTTACTTCTGACTGCTGCCTTCCGACTTCTAACTCCCGACTCCTAACGCCCGACTCCTCTCTCATCTCCCCTTTTCATCAATTTTACCGAACTTGTACCGATTTTGTAGCTTATTGAATCTCCTTAACTTATTTTCGAATTTTTATTTATGAAGATATTATTGAAATATTTGAAGCCTTATAAATGGCTGGTGGTACTTACTATTATTCTTGCTGCTGTTAATACAGGCTTTTCATTGTTTGATCCGATCATTTTCGGCAAAATGATTAACCTGGCCGACCAGCACCAAACGGTAGGCAATCCAATGGAAAAAAATAAATTTCTGTACCTCTACGAACCTTACACCAATAAAACAGGAAAGCAGGAAATGTTGTATGGTATAGTGTGGCTGGTTATAGCTTCTATTACCGTGGCAATGATCAGTCGCATCGCAAAAAATTTCCAGGATTATTTTTTAAATGTAGTTATCCAAAAATTCGGTGCCAAAGTATTTACTGATGGATTGCAACATGCGATGAAATTGCCTTATCAGGAATTTGAAGATCAACGAAGCGGGGAAACACTTTCGATTCTTACAAAAGTAAGAGGTGATGTCGAAAAATTTATGAATTATTGCATCAACCTTTTATTTGGAATCATAGTAGGAATCTCATTTGTATTCGTATACGCCTCCTTATTTATCAGTTGGTATATCCCGTTTGTTTACCTGGTTGGTATTTTTTTATTAACCATCATCACAAACCTGTTGAGTAAGAAAATAAAAATTATTCAGAAAACAATTGTTGGTCAAACCACCGCCCTTGCTGGCTCCACTACAGAATCGTTACGGAATATTGAGCTGATAAAAAGCCTTGGACTAACAAACCAGGAAGTTGGACGATTGAATAAGAACACGTATAAAATACTCGGATTAGAATTAACTAAGGTTAAGCGCATACGAAGTATAAGTTTTATACAGGGTACATTTGTAAACACACTGAGGCAGGTGATTCTATTTATCCTGATGATGCTGATATTCGATAAACAGATGGATGCCGGTCAATTGGTAACAATGCAAATTTTTTCGTTTTTTGTTTTTGGACCATTACAGGAAATTGGAAATATTTTGCTCTCCTACCGTGAAGCAGAAGCATCGCTCAATAATTTTGAAACACTTATGAGCAAAGCACCGGAAGCTCAACCGATCGATCCAAAAAAACTTAATGACATTGAAACCCTGGAATTTCAGGCAGTAAGTTTTAAACATCAAACTGCCAGTCAAAAGGCTATTGAAAATATAAGCTTTGGAGTAAGGTCGGGAGAGACCATTGCATTTGTTGGCCCTTCCGGTTCTGGCAAAACTACACTTATGAAATTACTGGTAGGATTGTACCGGCCACAGGAAGGAAAAATTTTATACAATGGTACCGATGAAAACTCTATCAATTTTGAAGATTTGCGTAACCAGATTGGATTTGTAACCCAGGATACTCAATTGTTTTCTGGCACTATTAAAGAGAATTTACTTTTTGTAAATCCAACAGCAACAGAAGCAGATTTGCTGGATGTAATGAAAAAATCTTCCTGCGAAAAATTATTAACGAGAGCGGAAAAGGGATTTGATACAATGATTGGGGAAGGCGGATTAAAATTATCTGGTGGTGAAAAACAGCGGTTGTCTATTGCAAGGGCCTTATTACGAAATCCAAAACTACTTATTTTTGATGAAGCTACTTCATCACTGGATTCACTAACCGAAGAAGATATTACGAATACCATCAAATCTATTTCTTCCAAACGAAATCAAATTACTATTTTAATTGCACACCGTTTATCAACCATTATGCATGCCGATCGTATCTATGTGCTGGAACAAGGCGAAGTTGTTGAAACTGGAACTCACGAAAAATTATTAGAAGAAAAAGGACTCTACTACGCTATGTGGCGTCAGCAAATTGGGGAACGTAAAAAACAAATGATGCCGGCTTGATAATTTTTGGCGATCGTCTGTTTCCAATTTATGCAGTAGCTTTACCACTTATGAGTACTGAAACCCGGCCAAATTATTTATGGAGTATTCTTACAATGAAATGTCCGCGCTGTCGAACCGGGTCTATGTTTAATTCTGGCAATCCATGGCGGTTGAAGAAAGTGTTTGATATGTCAAAGCGTTGCCAGGAATGTAACCAGCCTTTTGAATTGGAAATTGGTTTCTGGTATGGAACAGGCTATGTAAGTTATGCATTATCTGTTGCGCTCTCCGTTGCGTCATTTGTTGCATGGTTTGTACTAATTGGAGTAAGTACTAAAGACAATCGATTTTTTTGGTGGCTTGGAACTAATGTTTTTTTGTTAGTTGCCCTTCAGCCCTGGCTGATGCGTCTGAGCAGGGTTATTTATTTATATTTTTTTGTACGATACAATCCTAACTATAAAGAAGATAGTGCAACCTCACTGAATTAACAATTCTACCTTTTTTGTAATAGATAAAAAAAGGGTAAGAATAGTATTACTGTTCCTCTTTGTTCCTAAGTATTTCTGAAAAGAATCCAGAGCGGGTTAATTCTTCCATATCGCTTAGCTCAACTTCAAGGGCCCGCATACTCAACGTTATTTCTGCGAGAGATAGTAAAAGGGAAAGAACAAAACATAATATACTGGCACCAAAAATAATAAAACTGGCTGTTTTCCATCCATTGAAAATACAAAACATGCAAACCACACAAAGCAAAAAACTACCTACCCCAAATGCCTGCATAGAACGGATAAGACGTGTGCGTGCGCGTAAGTTTTTTATCTGTTGCACAAGATGTTTTTGATCGGTATCTTTTTTATACTTATCGTGCAGATTACGAATAAGGCTGGCCAATGAAAGAAAACGATTGGTATATGCAAGCATTAACAAAGAAATAGCCGGAAACAATAATGCGGGCGTATTGATAGATAATTCCATGTTGATAGTTATGCTTCAAAGGTAGGCAAATAAAAAAGTCCCGGCGGCGAGGCCAGGACCATTAGTCCTATGAAGAGGGTTAGTAAGTCCCTTTTTTTATAACGACTGACTGTCGAGTTTAGTATGTATTTTTTTTTGAAAAATGGTTTCCATCAAAAAACCCGTTGGCTTTATCGTATATTCTTGGGGTTAAAGAACTACTTCTGCAAACTACCGGCAATGGGAATATTTAATTTTATACTCACATTACGCCCCATATTAAATACACCGATACGTCCCGTTGCTAAATTTTCCTGTGTATATTTTAACCGGCTAAGATGATTTTGATAGGCGACATCTCCAATATTAAGTACATTAATATAAAGACTGAAAAGGGTTTTATTCTTTTTTGTAACCATGTCGGTACCAATACCTGCATTAATAAGTGCATAGCCCGGCGTTGCTGTTTCTGTATTAAATGCGGTGAATGGATGTTTTTGTTCAAATATTTTTTCCAATTCAATTTTTAAATAGGCGTTACGAAATAATTTTCCTTTCGATAATAGGTCGGCCCGAAGATCGGAAAGTAATCTTGCTGCCGGAATAAAGGGTATGTTCCTGGATCCATCAATAGCCTTGCTAAATCTTCCGTTAACAATAGATATTCCATTTTCGAAATGCAACCAATCGAAGGGGTGAGGATGGATATCAATGGTAAACTCGGCCCCTTTTATTGCTGCGTTTTTCTGGTTGAATTTGAAAGCAATGATATTATTTCCATCTACGTCAACAGTAGAATCGCCACCACCCAGTGCAGCGAGTTTGCTATAAAAAATAAAGTTGTTGATACTATTATAAAAAAAACTTGCAGTAAAAGAAATATGTTCTGTGTTCCATTCTAAACCTCCATCCAGTTGAAAACTCGTTTCTGATTTCAGGTTTTGATCCCCGTACTCATAACGGTTTGTTCCTTCATGCGTTCCATTGGAACCCAACTCTGGAATGCTGGGTGCGCGAAAACCACGGGCAATATTAAATTTAAGAATCATTTTTTTAGACGCCTGATAACTGATTCCACCGCTTCCTGAAAGATTTGCAAAATTTTTTCGAAAATCAATAAATTTTTGATTGGCTCCATCAAAATAAGATTTGGAATGCAGTGAACGATGATCAAATCTAACTCCTCCACTCAGCGTAAACCGATTGGCAGTTTTTTGAGTAAATAAAAACACACCAATATCGAAAAGGTTATAATTCGGTATTAATGCATTGGCGCCTTTGTTCTTATTCGTTTGTGTCATGCCATTTGCGCCTAAAGATGTTCTCCAATTATTATTTTCTCTAAAATGATAAATGGCACTATAAGTACCCGTATGCAGGTCGAAGAATAATTCCTTTTCAGAAGGATCATCAATATTACCAAATTCACTACGTTGATTGTTTTGGTAACCGAGAGTAAGCGAAAAACGGCCATTTCCAATATTGAAACTATTATCGCTCACTAATTTTTTATGATTGATTTGTTGCCAGGGAATTTGTGGAGAAACAGTATTAAAATCGTCAGCAGTAGGTAACCCAACAGCACCACCTGGTAATGGTTTACTAAAATTTCCATTACTATCCCGTTCGCCTTCTATGATACCAGTATGTTGATTAAAGCTGCTAAATACAAGGTGGCTATATCCCCAACTGCCATTAAAACCAATATAACCACCGGTATTTAATTCATTAAATTTTGAATTATAAACGCTCCCATCGTATTTATTTTTATAATCCGCTGCTGCTTTGTAAGATCCATATAAATTCCAGTTAAACCCATTTTTATGATAGGCCCCCATTGTTGATCCAATCCCTCTTAACCGATTATTGGTTTGATAATTTGCAAGTATACTTCCTTTAAAAGTTCCTTCAGCAGCGGGGGTATTGGTAAGAATATTAATAACACCTGCCATAGCATCAGAACCATACATTAAAGATGCCGGCCCTTTTAGTATTTCAATTTTACTTACACTGTATTCATCAATTTCAATTCCATGTTCATCACCCCATTGTTGCCCTTCCTGTCGTACTCCATCATTCATAACTATTACGCGGTTATAGCCAAGACCCCGAATAACTGGTTTTGAAATTGCAGGACCGCTACTAACTTGTGCGATGCCTGGTTTACGGCTTATTGCATCAATTAAATTACTGGATGTTATTTTTATTAGTTCCTGTCTTTTAATAATTGAGACTGGTGTAGGTGTTCGGTGAATTTGAGTAGCGGTACTTACGCCGGTTACTATAACTTCATTATTCTCGAGAATTGATGCCGACAAGGCAAAATCTTTTTTAGTATCTGCTGTGAGTTCAACGTATTCGGTATAGGTTGCATATCCTACAAAAGAAACCTCAATCAAGTGTCTGCCAGGTGCAACGTTATTTATCAGGTATACCCCATCGTTATTAGCGATGGCTCCTGTTTTCAAATCGGCAATATAAACAGATGAACCCGGTAACGGTGCTCCTGTTTTTGCATCTGTTATTTTACCAGAAAAAATGATCTTACTCAGTAAACCGGGATCAGCGCTTTTTATAGTTGTTATATTTTGTGCCCTTGTAATACCGGCGTTTACTAAAATAATGTAAAACAGAGCGGTTATATATCTATATAAGTTCATGGTGTTTCATTAAAGAATCCGCAAAACTGATTGAAGAATCATCATTAAAAAATGCTAAGACAAAAAAGTCTTCTTAAATATCAAATGACTTTCGTATAAAAGATGGTATCTGAAATAATAATTAAAGAATGAGTTATTATTTTAGGAAAGATCTTTTGGAATCATATAAGGGCAGGTGGACCTCGAAGTTCAAAAAAAATGGGGGAATACGAAAAAAGTCCTTTAGAAGGAGTTACAATTAATGGACAAAAAATGGGTGATAAAGTTAATTCATGGGTGTGTTCACCTACGTTAAAGAGGGATTGAGCAAACAGGTCATCACATTTACAGGAGATTCCTGAATTGTTTACTTCAAACGAAAGTGATTTGGAAGCAGTATTAGTTATTCCATTATGATTAGCAATGGCATCGTGCAAATATTTTTTTGGAATAATGCTTAAAACAAAAAGTAAAAGCAGAAGCCAGGCGGTAATTTTTCTTATGTGTTGTGAGATGCTCAATATTTGCTACAATGTTGCAAATGCAAAAATAGGATTCCTTAACCAGAAAACAAGTGTTGAATCTATTTTTTTAAAAGCACTGTAAAAACAGTTCCTTTTCCCTCATCACTATCGCAGTATATATTTCCGTTTAGCCTTTCTACTATGCCTTTTATTATAAACAATCCAAGGCCAGTACTTTTTTCTCCTGCAGTTGTCTTCGAACTTATATTACTGTATTTAGAAAAAATTCTGGGTAATTCTTCCCTGCTAATACCTACTCCTTCGTCTCTGACTTTTAGCTGAACAGCGTCTGTTTGTTCATCGATCTCTACCCAAACCGTACTGTTTAAGGGAGAATATTTTAATGCATTGGATATAAGATTTTCAAGCATTCGGCGAAGTAGTTGTTTGTCGCTTAGGATAGTTATCGCTTTCTCTGGAAAATTAATGCGCATTATTATTGCCTTCTTTGCAGCCTCCGGTAGAAAACCCTCAACAATTGATTTGATAAAGAAAACAAGGTCGAATTCTTCAGGTTGCAAACTATAATTTCCCTGATCGAGCTTTTCTACATCTAATATACGTTGAATCATTTCCTGGCCGTATGCACCTGCTTGCTTTATACGCATTAAGGCTTTTTGCTGTTCATTGCTTAAGGCGTTAGAATCATTCTCCAATAGACTGCCCCACATATTGATCGTTGCAAATGGCATTGCTAAATCATGAGATACAATTTCAATTAAAGAATTTTTCTCATCGTTTAACTCAGCGAGTCGTCTATTTTTTAGTTTTATTAATTCACTTGTTTTACTTAAACGAAGATGTGCGTTTCTCTTGATAACAAAACCCGTAGCAATTAATATTCCGATTATGGCAAGAGCAATTACTAAATAGAACATACTTCTATTGCGGTAACGGGCTTTCTCTATACTTTCCGTTAATAGTCTATTTTCAACATCCCTTTCCTTAGCATGAAACCTTTCCTGTAGTTCTGAAATAGTTTTTTGAATTTTATCATTAACTAAAGAGGTATCTAAAGCATGCCATTTAGTAAGGTACTGATAGGCGTTAGTAAAGTTCTCTCTATGCTCATTCAATCGTACTAACATCAAATAAGTATCTGCTTCCTTAGTTTTGGATCCCATTTCAACAACCAATTCCATAGCCTTTGATGCATGAAAATCGGCTGAATCAAATCGCTTTAATTCAGCATAGGTATCGGCAAGATTAATATGATCAATCCATAATTGGGCCTGTTCATTTTTTTGAAGCCGGTGATTGGCATAGTTTCTTGAAAAATATTCCAATGCCTGCAAAAATTTCTTTTGTTTGAAGTAAATACTTCCGATGTTATTATACGTACCAGATGTATCTATTAAAGAACCAGCTTCTCTTCCGACTAGTAATGCCTCTTCTAAAAAAATAAGGGCACTATCGTATTGGCCTAACTGACTATAGATAGCACCCAGGTTATCATAAGAAGTAAGTACCGAGCTAATTTCGCGTGATTGTAAAGCAAGGTTCGCACAACTCAGAAAGAATTTTTTTGCTTCTAACGGACGCTGCAGAGAAACATAGCTTAATCCCAGATCACTAAGCGCAGAAATTTCATATGCTTTGATGCCAATTCTCCTTGCCTCTTCC
Organism: Chitinophagaceae bacterium; assembly: GCA_031378605.1. GTDB lineage: Bacteria > Bacteroidota > Bacteroidia > Chitinophagales > Chitinophagaceae > Endoryza. Next base: position 9,148 of record JANNEK010000012.1, read on the forward strand.
AGTGAACGCAGATAAAAATCAATTGCTCCTTCATAATCAGATCTAAATTCATTACAAAGACCTTTTAATCGTAGCGAAAGAACAGTTCCCTTATTAAAAGAAAGTCTGGTTGCTTCATTTTCTATAAGTGAAGCGTAATAACAAACGGAGTCCGCCTTGCTTTCATTAAACTCAAGACATCGATCGTATAGCTGTTTTAAAAAAGTAGTATCTACTCCGGCAAGAGTGGAAAATGGCAAGAAAAAAAAAGTCGCAATAAGAAAAAAACGCACTGGTACTGTTTATGGATGATAAGATAAAACTGCCAGGCCAGGAATCAGGAGTTATTCGATCAGGTTATTCTTAATTGCAAACTTAACCAATCCCACAGTATTATTTACTCCCAATTTTGCGATTAGATTTTTGCGATGTGTTTCAACTGTGCTTACACTTAAAAAAAGTTTTTCTGCAATTGCGGCATTGCTATACTCTTTACATATAAACTTTAAGATTTCAATTTCTCTTTTCGATAAAATTTCATTGATATGTTTATCGTCGATGGTTATTGTACTTCGGAAGTCGCCATCCATGCCAGTGATGTTAATTTCTTTACTATAGTAAGTTGCGCCACCGGCAACTGCTTTTATGGCCATCAGTAATTCATCGATTCCGGCACTCTTTAATAAGTATCCTTGTACTCCATATTTCATAAGCTTGTGAACATAACGGGTGCCACGCATCATCGTAAGATATAAAACCTTTGCGTTTGGCTTTAGCCGACGAATTTCTTGTAATAGTTCTGCTTCTTCAATATCTGGCAGATGAACGTCAAGCAACAGAACATCAATATCAAGGATGGTAAGATTCACTAATAGTTCCTGGGCAGTAAGGCTACTCCCTATTACTGTAATGTCATCTTGTTTTTCCAGCAACAGGCAAAGTCCCTCAAGGTAAAGTTCGTGGTCGTCGGTAACAAAAATTTTAATCATGCACTTTCAAGAAATCGTTAACTGGTAAATGCTACCCATTAGACCGTTTATAAATCTTAAGGGTTGCATTACTAAATTAATGCATATAAAGCATCCCACGAAAAAAGCCCCAAAAATTGGAGCTTTTTTTCTAAAAAAATATTTAAACGAATGGTAGTTATCTGGTTTTAAGCATTGCTCTTACTTGTTGCAGCGGACCATTTTGAAACCGTGCATAATATACACCCAGTGGAAGACCCATACTATCAAACGTAACCGAATAAGTTCCGGCTATATACGCTTTGTCGGCCAATGTTCGAATTACACGGCCTAACGGATCAATTATTTGTATAAGTGTATGCCCACCTTTACTGCGGAAAGTAATAACGGTGCTTTCTACGAACGGATTGGGGTAATTAACAATAAGTTCATCGCCTGCTCCCCTTATAATATCTTCTAATCCTGTAGTACCACAGGCGCTATTAACCGCAAGTGGTATTTCCTGAAAATTTTTGAGCATGATTGTTTGCAAATCAGTTGGCTTAACACAAAACCATTGCGAAAGTAGTGAAGCGTAAATACTCCTAAAGTCGTATTGATAGGCGAGGTTGTCGTTGAATCCTACATTTGTTGGAATTGTTGGGGTATTACCAACAACGCCAGATTTCACATTCTTACCAAAAACAAATAAAGGTGCTGCTGCCCCATGATCTGTTCCTGCACTATCATTCGATTTTATTCGGCGACCAAATTCAGAAAAGGTCATACCAATTACCCGGTCATCAACTCCTAATGTTTTAATATCATCCATAAACGCTTTTATCGCACTGGATAATTTTAATAAGAGGTTTGCATGGTTACCGGCGGTAGCATTTCCAGTATCAGCCTGGTTGGCGTGTGTATCAAAGCCTCCCGTGCTAACCATATAAATTCTTGTTTTTAATCCTCCTTTAATAAGCCGGGCAACAATTTTAAGCTCTTTTGCGAGACCATTATTTGAAGGATAATCACCCTGGGAAGTTACCCTTGCTGCTGCTGCTTTTATTACGGATGTATATTTTTCTGTTTGCTTACCAACTATACGAATATATTTTAATTCCTTTCCCCAACGGGTATCTGGAACCGGATCTTCTACCCCATCCAGAAAGTCATAAAAATAATTAGGGTCGCTTATACTCATTCCCATATTTATTCCTGGCCCCTGTAGTGCAAGAGAACTTATTGAACCAATTTGTATTGCCAGAGGATCGGGCATCGCTGTAGTTGGGTATCCTTCCGGAAAATTTGGATACTCATTATTTAGGTATCTTCCTACCCATCCACTGTTTACTACCTGGTTTTCATCAGAAGCAGACATCCAGATATCGGTTGACCTAAAGTGTGAAAAATTTGGAGAAGGATAACCCACTGATTGCACCACTGCAAGTTTTCCGTCATTAAACAGATTTTGAAAACCGATCATACTTGGATGCAAACCAGTTTTTGTTACTCCATTTAATGTAAGCACTTTATTTTGCGGTATTGCTATGTTTTGACGGGCACTCAAATAGTTACCATAAAATTCAAGGGGTATCACGGTGTTTAAACCATAGTTACCACCATTTAATTGTACCAGCACCAGCACCTTGTCGGTGTCCGTTGCCGAACCCAATAAAGCCTGAACTAATGGATGGTTTTCGGTAAATGCCTTAACAGACAGTCCGCTGAATATAGACGGCAGTGTAACGGCTGCAGGTAGTGTATTGCGAAAAAAGTCTCTGCGTTTCATAGAATTTTTTTGAATTATGCTAGCTGATATTCAGCGAGGTTCATTAAATACCTATACATATCTCTTAACCGGGTATATACCGTTTGATAGGCTGCATTATCAGCAGGATTTCCGATATATGCGTTCCATGCATTGGTCCAGTAGTAATCCTGATCCTGGTTAGATAATAAAATTTGCTTTTTTATGGTAGCCTTTGATACATCGGAAAGGGGCACCCGGTACAACATATCCAGAGAATCATTTATTAACGCATTCGGATCTGAAGGCGATGACATCGATTTTGCAAATCCAACCGGATCGAGCAAAAGCGTATATCCACTGGCGGTATATCCATTATAGGTAAGCATATCAAAAAACACCGTGCGCTTCGGTAAAGTATCTCCATTAATCCAAATTTCATGAAACTGAGGAGCCTGATAGTAAGCAGCCCAACCAGATACATTTGGCGGATCAAGTATATCCTGCTGCATAAGAAATCCGAAATCTTTCATTATTGACCACATTGCATAAGACTGTTCATTTTGCCCAGCCGCAGGAAATTTAATATTGAATTCACGGCACATGCCCACCATCAAATCCACCGGGCTTTTAATAAGTGCCCCAAAATTCAGGACATCAAAGAAATGTTCGCTTTTTAATAAAGTGGACATTACAATTTTAATATCCCAATTATTATCGCGAAAGATTTGAGCTAATGGTTTGATAACATTTGTTTCAGTATCCGAATCGATGGTATAATAACAAAACCAACGGTAAAGTTTACGAACAAGAAATTCAGATACTTCAATTTTTTTATTAAAAATCATTGTTAGCAGATCATCTAATTCAACATCTCCGGCAGTTGCATCTACCCTTCCAGCTATGGTACTTGCTCCGTAAAAAGTAGAAAACGTTTTATTTGTTTTATCATGTTTATTTATATTAAATGAAACGACTTCCGTTGTAAAATTAATTTGCCATCCGGTAAGTACTTTGGCTGCTACCTGAACATCCAATTCGGTATAATTAGGATTATTTTCTTTTCCTACAGTAAAAAGCTCCTGTAATTCACGCCCATAATTTTCATCGGGGGCAGAGGCCGAATTCAGGTATCCATTCAGGTAACGAAGCATAGCCTGATCAATCGTAATGGCTTTTACGAATTGTTTGAAGTTGCCCAACGAATACTGTTTAAGTAACAGATAATGCTTATAACCAAAAGTTGCACGATCGTATTCTTTTCCCTCTGTCGCAAAATGATTATGCCAAAACAAAATCATTTTTTCCTGGATGGATCGATTTTGATTAACCATATTTCCAATCCACCACGCTTTTAAGGATTGCCTCCTCCGGTAATTTACTCCACCATCATCGGTAATAGTATTTATCCAGGTACTCCATTGAGGAACTCCAAGATCCTGATCTCCTGCAGGAGTATCCGTATTATCATAATTCTTTAAAGGAGGGGGTGATAAAACTCCAACAGTATTTAATAACTCATCTACTGCCTGGCTCATTGTAAGCCCACGGAAATAGTCAATATCTGCCTTTGCAGCGCCAAACATTGTCCTCTTTAAAAGATGGGATATTTCTTTAGTAGTCCAGGCACCTCCATAGGGATTTAATCCGGATTGGATGCCTCGTATGTTATCAACTGAAACCGGCACAGGTATACCAGAGTCTTTTTTTAGGGTCAGGAAATCTCTTCTGTCCATAAGCATTTTTTATTTGGGTGGTTTTCATGCCACCAGTTAGGACTATTAAATTCATTAAAAGTTACATAGCAAAATCAAAAATGTTGCCACACATGGCTATACTCTTTATTAACGTAAATTTTCTCCAAAAAATTGGTGTATCTACCAAAAAAAAGCCCCGATCGTCTGAGAGGGGGCAAAAAAATATTTTTAAAAATTATGCAATATTCTCAATGATACCGGCAATACCCTGCCCGCCACCCACACAGGCGGTTACAATTCCATATTTTTTATTGAGCCTTTTCATATCATTTATTAGTTGAATGCTAAGTTTACAACCGGTGCAACCCAATGGATGCCCAAGGGCAATAGCTCCTCCATTAATATTTACTATTTCAGGATTCAATTCAAGCTTTCTTATTACAGCCAATGCCTGCGATGCGAATGCCTCATTTAACTCTATTAAATCAATCTGACCAATATTCATCGCTACTTGTTTTAATACTTTTGGAACGGCTTCAACAGGGCCAATACCCATAATTCTTGGATGAACTCCCGCCGATGCGCAACCTATCAGTCGTGCTATTGGTTTTAATCCAAGTTCGTTTATCATCCTCTCACTCATTACAACTACAAATGCGGCACCATCGGAAGTTTGCGAAGAATTTCCTGCAGTAACCGTACCATTGGCAGCAAAAGCGGGTTTTAATTTTGCTAATATTTCTGCACTGGTATCAGCACGGGGGCCCTCGTCTGTATCTATTGTATAGGTTTTAAGTTGTTTTTTATTTTTTTCATCAAGATAAATTTCATTAATGGTAATTGGAAGAATACCTGGCTTAAAATATCCATTCTTTATCGCACCGATTGCTTTCTGATGAGAATTAAAAGAGAACAGATCCTGGTCCTGACGGCTAACGCTATATTCTTTTGCTACCGCTTCGGCAGTAAGTCCCATGCTTAAATAATAATCGGGTTCATCCTTTGCAATAGAATAGGCAGGAACGGTTTTCCAACCGGCTGTTGGTACAAGGCTCATACTTTCGGTACCACCAGCAATAATACAATCGGCCTGGCCCATGCGAATTTTAGCAGTTGCAATGGCGATAGTTTCTAACCCTGATGCACAATAGCGATTAACCGTCATACCCGGCACCTCGTATCCCAGAGCCCTTGCTGCTATAATTCTTCCTACCTGTAAACCCTGCTCAGCTTCAGGAACTGCATTTCCAACAATAACATCATCCACTCTTTTGGAATCTAACTGAGGCAATGTCGCCATTAAGCCTTTAATTACATCCACGGCTAAATCATCGGGTCTTGTAAATCGAAACCCACCCTTTTTTGCCTTACCAACAGCAGTTCTATAGCCTGCTACTATATAAGCCTCCTGCATAATTTTTACTTTTAATAAAATTAAAGATACAAGGTTTTCGACAAACTAGTTGCATGAACAACTAAATTATTCAAGCTCAAAATGTTCTATTAATTCTTTTGGGAACAGACTTTTGGTCATCTCATTTTTTCCATCATATCCTAAAAAAAACCATTCAGTTGAAGAACTATCCTTAATAGCCAGTAAAACATCCATCCCCCTAATCGTAAAATAGTGTGCATTGCTACTATAACTAACTGATTTTTTAGGTAAGGCATTCTGAAGTGCCTCACTCATAGAATTGACAAAATTCGAATCATTCATCTTATCCTCGTCTTTAAACTTCATTTGCATCACCATATAATAATCTACTTTGATATACTGGGTTTCTTTAATGAAAAATGGCTTACTCATAAGTCCTTTTTGCAGGCTATCAATAGTAATTGTCATATCCTGATTATCATAGATATTTTCGAAAAGTTTGATCATTTCCTCCCTGGGCGCAAGAGTAAATAAACTTGGGTGGATATAATCCATCAGTCGTACAATATTCAACGATTTACTGACTTTCATATATTCATTAAGCCGATTGTTAAGAGCAGTATCCGTTTGAGAAAATCCGGCAAACCCAATAATAAAAGCAATTGCAAAAGAGGAAGTTTTTTTCATAACTAATTTTTAATGAAAATCAGAATTGCTTTTTATCCAAATTTTTCTAAAAGCCAAGATCAAATAGGACAAATTATTTTGCCTTGAACATATTAACTTGCACACAATGTATCAATTTTTACGTGCCATTCTTTTTTGGTTTGACCCGGAAGCAGTACATCATTTTTCAATGTCAATACTGAAAATTGCCTGCAATGTTAGATGGATAAGGGTTCTCCTTGCAAAAACATTTTCTCCCCCAAATAAAGATATTATTTACTTATGGAATATTCCTTTTCAAAATAAAGTGGGGTTGGGAGCAGGGTTCGACAAAAATGCTTTGTATTTACGTGAATTAAAAACGTTAGGATTTGGATTTATTGAAATAGGAACTGTAACCCCCCAACCTCAGAAAGGTAACGAAAAACCGAGGTTATTCCGATTGGTTAAAGACAACGCACTTATTAACCGAATGGGATTTAATAATGATGGCGTAAAAGTAGTAGCTGAACGATTAAAACTTTGGAAGAGCGACCTGGAAGGTATAACAAATGCTGGCATCACCAATGCTCAACTTATTATTGGAGGAAATATCGGAAAGAATAAACACACCCCAAATGAAGAAGCCTGGAGAGATTATGAAATTTGCTTTGGAGAATTATACGATTGGGTAGATTATTTTGTAGTGAATGTAAGTTCACCCAATACACCTGGCTTACGCGAATTGCAGGAAAAAGAATCGTTGCGAAAAATTCTCTCCCACCTTCAATACTTAAATAAAAAACAAGTGGCCCCAAAACCATTGTTATTAAAAATTGCTCCCGACCTTGTACAACCGCAAATTGATGATGTAATTGAATTGGCTATAGAAATAAAATTAGATGGGCTTGTTGTTGCAAATACCACCATTAGCCGTGCCGATCTTAAAACTCCTGAACAACAGATCAAGTCGATTGGGGCGGGAGGATTGAGCGGCAAACCACTTACTGAACGATCATCAGCAATGGTTCGGTATATTCATCAAAAAACAAAAGGTCAATTACCCATTATTGCTTCAGGTGGAATATTTACTGCGGCTGATGCAAACGAAAAAATAACGGCAGGTGCTTCGTTGATACAAGTATGGACGGGTTTTATTTATGAAGGACCGGCTATTGTAAAACGAATTTGTGCCGGGCTAAAATAGTTTTCCGAATATTAAAATCGTACTCCAACAAAAGGACCAATATAATATACCCGGTCGTAGGCTTTGTACAATGCGGCTCTCATACCTACTGAAAGATTTGAATTTGCAATTAGATACTCGTATTCTGCAAATAAGTTAGCACCAGAAGTATTGCTTTTTTTATCTTGAACAGGCCAACTTGTTTGTTTTTCAATTCCATTATCTGTTGTTATTGGAAAAGATCGGCGAATAGCATAGGATGAAAAGGAATAACCTGCTCCTATGCGAATGATATGTGTTTCTGTTTGAACAGGCAAATAGAAAATATTAAAATCAATAGTAGTTGCACGGGTATACTCTTTCACAATATTTGTTCTGGGATAACCCTGCATACTCATGCGTTTTAAACCAATTGCCCCTTCAAACCGATCTGAAATTTTTAATGAAAACTCGCCGCTAATTCCATATCCTGTCAGTCCGGGGAAATCATGTATATATCCGGTTCCCAATTTTACGCTTCCAAAATTATCAGTGAAATCATTATTGAACTGCGCATGAGCAAAAAAAGTATTCAGTAGGAATACAACAAATAATACCCTTTTCATTGGTTTACGGTTTTTGGTTTTTCAGGAATCTGTAAAAGGGTATATATGTAGTCTATAAGAGAAAGGGATTATTGGTTTCTATTCTATAACTAGAATTCGGTTACAAAATTGTGCCAGGAATCGGATTTTCCTTTTTTTCTTATCTTCTTCATAAAATACAAAAGCTTTGCTTTCACCGAATACATTATTTTTACTGCTTAATTTGTTTTTATTATGCAGGAATTATTTAGTGTAGATTCTCTAATAAGTTTTTTGATATTGGTTGTTTTAGAAATTGTGTTAGGGATAGACAATGTGATATTCGTTAGCATTGTAATGAACCGGTTGAGGAATGAAAAAAATGAAAAAAGAGCAAGAAGGTTCTGGATGATAACAGGTATTTTTTCACGCAGTTTATTGCTTCTTGGATTGGGCTGGTTACTTAAACAAAAAGGGAAAGCTGTTTTTACAATTTCGGGAAAAGGTTTCGATCTTGCC
>JANNEK010000284.1:0-15763 GCA_031378605.1 Chitinophagaceae bacterium
TTGTTGATTTGCAATTCGCTGAGATCATATTCCTGTTGGCTGATGCCACCAATCTCTAAAAGTTTTTTTTGACGCTCTGCTGTTTTTTCTGCAATCTGCAATTGAACCTGCAATTTTCTTAACTGAGCTTGCAAATCACCATCAAATAATTTTATCAGTAACGCTCCTTTTGAAATATTCACTCCTTCTTTCACATTGAGTTGTACAATTCTTCCGGAAATTTCTGACCGTATATCTGTTTCTTCAAAAGGAAGTAAACTACCCGGTACTTCAATATTCGCTGAAAGAGAGGTTGGTTTTGCAATAATGGCCTCTACCGATAAAGACTCTGCTTTTTTTGAGGCTCCGGTCGCTGGCATTATTATTTTTTGATCATTTTTGCAGGCGACTGTAAATAATAAAAAAAATATCAGGGTACTGGTTTTTGTAATGTCAATTTTCCTCATATGCTATTTTAAATCGGTATAAAAGTAAATGAAAGGACTAGATATAGATTCATTTACAGGATAAGTGGTCATCTAAAATAAACAAATTAGATAGTAACTACCCGTAATAACTGCCCTATATGACGTGCTTTATGTATAAGTTCTTGCTTTTCGTTGCTTAAAATAGTGATATGTCCCATTTTCCTTCCGGGCCTGGTATTTTTCTTTCCGTAAATATGTACAAAAACATTATCCATTTCTAATACTTCTTCTAAGCCTTCATAATGCGCTTTACCATTGAAGCCTTCTGCCCCTAATAAATTTACAATGGCAGCAGGTAGAATAGGTTCTGTATTGCCCAATGGATATCCAAGCATAATGCGCAAAAGCATATCAAATTGGGAACTGTAATTCGCTTCAATACTATGATGACCACTGTTGTGAACCCTTGGTGCGGTTTCATTTACAAATACATCGCCTTCTTTTGTCGTAAAAAATTCAACGGCGAATATTCCGGGACTTTTTAATCCTTTTACGACCGATATCGCAATAGCCTCAATCTTCCATAATATTTTTTCAGGAATAAGAGCGGGGCTTATTTGATATTTCAACAGGTTTAAGTTTGGATCAAAAACCATATCAACAGCAGGGTAGAGTGCTGTTACTCCTTTTTCATTAATAGCTACAATTTGAGCAATTTCTTTATCAATATGAATCATCTTTTCCAAAACGCCTGGTGCATCAAATCCCTTTGAAATATCATCGCTCGTTTTTATAACCTGTACACCACGGCCATCGTATCCGCCCATGCCAATTTTATGGACGGCAGGAAGAAATTTTGTATGCTGACTTAACTCTGCAAGTGTTTGGGTAATGATAAAATCAGCGGTTGGCAGGTTTAATTCCTTGTAAAATTGTTTTTGAAGAATCTTATTTTTAATAATTCGAAGTGCTGCAGGTTTTGGGAATACTTTGATACCTTCTTCCTCAAGTTTAGCCAATGCTTCTACATTTACCGATTCTATTTCAATAGTAATTGCATCGACCTGTTTTCCAAAATTATAAACACTATCAAAATTCTTTATATCGCCCGAAATAAAATGATGGCAAAGATGGGCTGCCGGACATTCAGGATCATTTTCCATCAGATAGGTCTCTACGGGATAGTTTGCTGCTGCCTGTAACAACATTCTTCCTAATTGGCCGCCACCTAATATACCTATCTTCATTCTTTAAAATTGAGTGGCAAAGATAAGTGTACCCTGCTTTAGTTGCCCTGTAAACCGAGGGGTTTTTGGTAACCATTTTTTTATATCTTCGCTCTATGCGTCCTGATTTTCCCCAAAAATATTTCTTCGATAAGCGCTCCGGCTTTAGTTTATTAATGGAAGCGCTTGCAATGGATACGGCCTGCTTTTCGTTATAAGAATTGTAATTCTAATCTTGTTCGCAGGATTTTAGCCAAACGCTCCTTTTTAATAATAGATTTTTCATTATTCATTGTCTTCATAAGGGAACTTAAATTTTTTATAATGTCTTCAATTAATCTTTCTGATAAAAATCATAAAACGATATCCGATTTCCTTCCCCTGGATGGAACAGATTATGTTGAGTTTTATGTAGGTAATGCAAAACAGGCCGCTCATTTTTATAAAGCTGCTTTTGGGTTTCAAAGCCTTGCTTATTCAGGGCCGGAAACCGGGGTAAAAGATAAAGCGAGTTACGCCGTTCGCCAGCATAAACTCACTTTTGTTTTTACTACTCCTCTTCGAGGCAAAAATGAAATAGCAGACCATATCTATAAGCATGGCGACGGTATCAAAGTACTTGCGTTGAAAGTAAACGATGCTACACATTCGTGGAAAGAAACTACCAGCCGGGGTGCAAAAAGTTATTTGGAACCTGTTTGTTTAAAAGATGAGTTCGGTGAAGTAGTACTGAGTGGTATTCATACATATGGAGAAACGGTGCATTTATTTGTAGAAAGAAAAAATTATACTGGTGTGTTTTTACCGGGCTACCAGGAATGGAAATCTAATTTTAATCCACCAGATACAGGGTTATTGTATGTTGACCATTGTGTAGGTAATGTCGGCTGGAACCAAATGAATCCCTGGGTAAAATTTTATGAAGAAACGATGGGCTTTCGAAATATATTAACCTTTGATGATAATGATATTTCCACAGAATATTCGGCGCTCATGAGTAAAGTGATGAGTAATGGAAACGGATTTGTTAAGTTTCCTATTAATGAACCAGCCGAAGGAAAAAAGAAAAGTCAGATCGAAGAGTACCTTGATTATTATGATGGCGAAGGCTGCCAGCACGTTGCACTGGCAACCAATAATATTGTAAAAACAGTAACGGAATTGCGTAGCCGGGGAATCGAATTTTTACAGGTACCCGGTTCCTATTACGAAGAATTGGCAATGAGGGTAGGTAAAATTGATGAAGAGATTGGACCGCTTCAGGAATTAGGAATATTAGTTGATAGAGATGAGGAGGGATATTTATTGCAGATTTTTTCAAAGCCTGTTGAAGACAGACCAACATTATTTTTCGAAATAATTCAGCGTAAGGGAGCACAAAGTTTTGGGAAAGGAAATTTTAAAGCATTGTTTGAAGCCATTGAGCGCGAGCAGGAAAAGCGCGGAAATTTATAATTGAGAAAAATCCACACTGGGAAAAGCCCTGCCATTTGGTGGGGCTTTTCCACATTGTTAACAACAGGGCTTGATTTTTGACTCCTTCTTTGTTTTAATTTTAACGCTTATTGAAGATGTGATTGAAATATCTTACGATTGCCAGCGTTTTACTTAAGTGTTTTTTATATGAAATATTTATTCTTATTATTATTTTCCGTGAGAGCTTTGATGGTATTTAGCCAGGGGCCTTCCACTAATTCATTTATTGAGTACCAAAAATCTTTTCCCCGCATATCGGATGCATTAAATCGTAAAGAAGACACTCTTAAAAAGCAATTTGAAGTAATGAAAATAGGCTGGCCGGTAAAATATATGTACCTGCGATCCTTTAAGTACGATAGTGAATTAGAAGTTTGGGTAAAGAATGAGCAAAAGGAAAAATTTAAACTTTTTAAGACGTATAGAGTTTGTGCTCTTTCTGGTAGCCTTGGCCCCAAAAGAATGCAGGGCGATTACCAGGTACCAGAAGGATTTTATTATATCAATGAATTCAATCCAAAAAGTGTTTATCATCTTTCTCTTGGATTAAACTATCCAAATTCTTCTGATAAATTATTAGGCGATTCATTACAACCCGGGGGAGATATTTTTATTCATGGAAGTTGTGTAACAACCGGATGTATACCGATCACCAATCAGCAAATAGAAGAATTATATATTCTTGCCACTCACGCAAAAAATGCAGGGCAGGATTTTATTCCCGTTCATATATTTCCGGTACAATTTAAAAACTCAAAAAGCGTAGGGTACCTGACTAAATTTTTAAAAGATTTTCCTGAGTATTCCGACCTTTCAAATGAAATGAAAAAGGCGTATTTGTATTTTGATAAAACAAAACAATTGCCGCTGGTATTGGTCAACAAAAAGGGTTCTTATTTGGTAGAATCAGAATTGCCTGCAGAAAAAACTAAGGAGGAACGCGCTATTGCAAGGAGAAAAACAGCCAGGGCATTAAAAATTTTTAATGAAGAAGAAATTGCTAAAGTAGTCGATAAACTTCCTGAATATCCGGGTGGTAACGAAAAATTCCAGGTATTTTTAGATGAACTAAGTAAGGAGATGGCATCCTACCTTAGCGAGGACCAACCTAAAGCTTATTTGATGGTTGAATTTATTATTGATAAAAGTGGAAATCCTTTAAATGCAAAAGTAATAAAAGGCGGTAACGATGAATTGAATGAGAAACTTGAAGAGAAATTTGATAAAATGCCGTCCTGGACGCCGGCTATAAGAACTGAAAAAAATGTGGCTGTACGACTTAAACAATCACTTTATATTGAAAAAACAACAAAGCCCTAGGCATATAAAAAATACAGGCTAAACGTAGATGAAAAGAGCCTGTCTCCAAAAGTATTTTAAATATGTTTTTCTCGCAACTACACAAAGTCGCAACGCCTGATCTTCAATATTTCTTCTTTGCGTCGTAGAGCCTTTGCGAGATTTTATCGTCTTTTAAGACAGCCCGTTTTGCTATATATGCAAGCAGTTAATTTAAATAATATCCAACGCCTTTACAAACGAGGTAAACGAAATTGGCATAATAAGGGTAAGGTATTCCCAACCGGCGGAAATGCCAAATAGCAGCAAAGCGGTAGAACCCAGGAATACAAGCCACCAGATCCCGGTATTCTTTTTAGTTTTCTCCATGGTAAAAAATTTTGGCAAAAATAAGGGATGAAACTGGATTAATAACTCGGATATTTTCTGAATTATTTCGCGGGTTCGGCTAAAGTATTGCTACGCCAATTGAAGCAGCCGTGATTGCCATAGAATTTGAAATGATAGTAACATTGTGTAATTTGAACGCTTTATAATTTGGCGATTTGCCCAAAACCCTGTTTAATGAAGATTCATTTTTATGTTCGTTTTCATACGAAATTAGGCCAATCGCTTTTTTTAAGTGGCAATAGTGTTCAATTGGGAAATTTAATTATAGAGCAGGCCGTTCCCCTGGCCTATCTCAACAACGATTTTTGGCAGGGTATGTTTGAAGTTGATCCTAAAGAAGTACCCAAACTTCGCTATAAATATATTCTGGTGAATGCAGATGGATTTAAAGTGGTAGAGTGGGGCGACGACCGATCTATCGATCTTTCCAAAACAGGTGTCGAAGAAATTCAGGTGATTGATCAATGGAATCATGCCGGTGAATATGAAAATGTTTTTTTTAGTGATCCTTTTCAGAAAGTATTGTTGAAAGAAAATGAATCAAAATTTTCCCGTAAATCGCCCAAATCTTTCACACATATCTTTAAAGTTAAGGCGCCTTTATTATCCAAAAATGAAGTGGTTTGCATTATTGGTTCTGGTAAAACCCTGGGAGAATGGGATACCAGTTCTCCTGTTTTATTTTCACGGGAAAATGAATGGTGGAGCATAAAAATAACCCTTCCGCGGGAAGAGTTTCCGTTGCATTATAAGTATGGCCTTTATAATATAAAAAATAAGGAATTTGTACGATATGAAAGCGGTGAAAATCGGTTATTGTTTGGCGATGCAAACAGTAACTTCACTATTTTACACGATGGATTTGTTCGGTTACCGAATAATAGCTGGAAGGGAGCAGGGGTAGCTATCCCGGTATTTAGTTTAAGAAGCAAAAACTCTTTTGGAGTAGGAGAGTTTCTGGATTTAAAATTGTTGGTAGATTGGTCGCGAAAAACCAGTAACAAATTGATTCAGATTTTGCCGGTAAATGATACAACGGCAACGGGCACCTGTTCTGATTCTTATCCATATGCTGCCATATCAGCATTTGCGTTGCATCCTATTTACCTCCATTTACCTGCTGTTGCCGGAAAAAAATATGCTGATCTTCTAAAGCCGTTGAAGAAAAAACAAAAGCAATTAAATGATTTGGCTGATGTGGAGTATGAGGAAGTTTTGACTTTTAAAATTGATGCCCTCAAAGAATTGTTTACGTTAATGAAGGAAGAGTTTTTGAACGAGGAAGGTTATATAGATTTTTTTGAAAAAAACAGATATTGGTTAGTACCCTACGCCGCTTTTTGTTACCTGAGAGATAGGAACGGTACTTCTGATTTTAAAAAATGGAAAGTATACAGCACTTATAATAAAAGTTCTATTGAGAAATATGTTTCGCATAAAGCAAAGCATTACAACGAAATTCTTTTCTCTTATTTCCTGCAATATCATTTGCATCTTCAATTAAAAGAGGCTTCCGATTATGCTCATGAAAATGGCATTATATTAAAAGGCGATATCCCCATTGGAATATACAGGTATGGATGTGATGCATGGATGGAGCCTTCGCTTTATCACATGGATATGCAGGCGGGTGCACCACCTGATGATTTTGCTATTCATGGCCAGAATTGGGGATTTCCCACTTATAACTGGGAACAAATGGCAAAGAATGGTTTTGAATGGTGGAATCAACGTTTTGTTCAAATGGGAAACTACTTCGATGCTTTTCGCATCGATCATATACTTGGATTTTTTAGAATATGGAGTATTCCTTCCTATTCGGTGGAAGGTATTATGGGTCGGTTTGTTCCAGCATCTCCTATTTCACGGGATGAATTTACACAGCGAGGAATCTATTTCGATCATTACCGCCTGACTTCACCTTTTATAAATGAAGGCGTGTTATGGGATTCGTTTGGTCCGAACCATCATAAGTTCATGCCGTTTCTCAATGCATTGGGTGATGGATATTATGAATTAAAACAGGAGTATTCCACTCAACAAAAAGTTGAATCCTATTTTGCCCTATTAGAAAAAACGGATGATAATATAAATATTTGCCAGGGCTTGTATGATTTATTAGCGAATGTGATTTTGTTTGAGGAATCAGGATCTAACGGACAACAATTTCATTTTCGTTTCAACATGGAAAATACATCCTCCTTTCACTACCTCGATGCTCATGCGAAGCATCCAATGAAGGAACTGTATAATAATTATTTTTTCCAGCGACAGGATAACTTTTGGATGAAGGAGGCAATGAATAAATTACCGGAATTGAAAAGAGCTACCAATATGCTTATTTGCGGAGAAGATCTTGGTATGGTACCCGTATGTGTACCCGAAGTGATGAGCCAGCTTGGAATACTTAGCTTAGAAATTCAGCGAATGCCAAAAGCAACCGGGTTCGAATTTTTTAATCCAATGAATGCGCCTTATCTCTCTGTAGTTACTCCTTCAACCCACGATATGAGTACGATTCGGGGATGGTGGGAAGAGGATCGAAGCAAAACACAAAGGTTCTATAACCTTGAATTGGGGCAATGGGGTGATGCTCCGCCAACCTGCGAAGCATGGATTAATAAGGCGATCCTGTTACAGCATTTACATTCACCAGCTATGTGGAGTATATTTCAATTGCAGGATTTGTTGGGTATGAGCGAATCCGTTCGCCGCGATCATGCAGATGAAGAAAGAATTAATATTCCTGCAAATTCTAAACATGTTTGGAAATACAGGATGCATCTTTCCCTGGAAGAATTAATAAAAGAAAAAGAATTTAATACTGAACTAAAAGAGTACATTGAAGCTTCCGGCAGATAAAAAAAGTGCAGTTATAAGCTGCACTTTTTTCTTGTTCTTTTATTAGAGGTTAGTTTACTTTTTGAAATGGCTGCGTAAAATTAATGCTTCCGTTACTGTTCTTAATTTGTAAATAATATATACCTGCCTGCAAAGGAGCAACTTCTACTGATTGCTGGTTGGCGCCAGTTGAAATTATTTTATTGGCTTGCATCATTTTTTTACCGGTTACGTCGTAGATATTAACTTCTATTATTGTTGCAGCAGCAGCAGAAAGATTAAAGTTTACCTCGGTAGCAGCAACTGTCGGGAAAATTTTTATACCAGAGATGTCTTTCAAATACTTCACAGTAACAATTTTTGAAAAAGTAGCTCTACCGTCTTGGTCTACCTGACGCAGGCGATAGAATTGAGTACCGGTTCCCGGTTTACTATCAGTAAAACTATAATTATTATTGTTTACTAAACCAGTTGTCACAGTTCCGATCGCTTCGAACGTATTACCATTCGCCGAGCGTTCAATGATAAAATGTTTATTATTTATTTCATTAGCTGTTTTCCAATTTAATATCGTTTGGTTATTTCTAATTTCACCAGAAAAACTAATTAATTTTACTGGAAGTGTACCAAACAGTGCAAGCTCAATATCATCAACAACTACTCCATACTTGGTTGAATTATTGTAGCCAACAAATTCTATATAAAAATCTTCATCTTTCGCGTCTGTTGGAATTGTAAACAACACTTTATCACCAACTAATTCGAACTCTGTATTTTTGTAAGAGACTGGATATTTCAGATACGCATTCCCGGTACTTACACCAATTACATAAATTATAATACTTGCTTCATCGGGAGTGTTCTTATTAATGTTTCGGCTTCCGGTAAAAGTGATCAGGTATTCGTAACCCGATTTCAAGGTGGCCGTTTGACGAAGCCCCGATTCATTATCGATTTCTGCTAATTTATTATCGTCTGATTTTCCGCCAAAACCCGATTCAGCGTTAATCTCCGTCTTCATTTCGTTTACGTCCCAATACTTGGAATCATTTTCGAAGGCTGAGTTGTTCAATAAATTCTGACTAAATGAGCTGAAGGGAAACAAGAGAATTAACCCTAGCTGGAGGATTAATGTGCTGGAATTATTGGTAGATTTCATTTTCATAAATATGGATATTATTAGTTGTATCTACCTAGATACTATCTGTATGCCAGTAATTAAATGATTGATTTAGAACTATTGAGAAATCAGTGGAAAAATTAAAAATCCCTTTTTGGGATCAGCTTTCCCAGAAAGAAATTTGAATGTTTCATTTTAATTGTTTTTAATTACCTGCCTTATTAATCAGGCAGCGCACGCTTATTTATCAATTTGAATAAACCGTTGCAATTTATTATTAACTGATAAGTGAATAGAGCCTTTTAATAGCAAATATTAAGTCTATTTTGCCGTAACAATTTTTTCTGCAGAGAAATACATAACTCTTTTCAGGAATCACTGTGAATCTTCATGGTATATTTTCTTCGAACGCATAGGGATAAAACGAAGCCGCCACAAAGCACAAAGTTTTTTCTTAACGCACATGAATTATTTTTTGTATGAAAGTTATTCAATTACCTGGTGTCTGAATCACGCCTGCCCGACTGAGTCATTCAGGCGGGAATGAGATGGATTAAAAGATTACACCGACGAATATCATTATCAATAACCAGATGAAATCTGTGAAATCCATAAATCCATTTAATCCGTGATTCAGACAATTTATGCTATTGCAAAAGCGCGAGGAGAAGAAATAAAAGTAGAGAGTAAAGAAGGTGAGATTATTTTACAATTACCTGGTGTCTGAATCACGGATTATAAAGATTAAATGATTTTACAGATAAAGAAATCAATAATGAGAAATAGAAAAAGAAAATCAGTGTAATCCATAGATCCGTGGCAATCCCCGCCTGAATGACTCAGTCGGGCAGGCGTGATTCAGATAATATTTGCTCAGGTTTTCATGACTTGCTCAGGCCTTTATGACTTGCTCAGGCCTTTAGGCCTGAGAACCAAAAAGAAAGAGTATTTTTATTTTTTGTTTTAATCAGTGTTATGAAGTGTACTGTTTATTCCTTTAATCTTCCATTTATACATCCTTTTACAATTTCAAAAGGAACTAAAACACACCAGCCCATATTGGTAGTTGAATTAGAACATATGGGAATAAAAGGGTATGGCGAGGCTCCCGCCATTAGTTATTATAATATTACTGTCGAAAAAATGGTGGAGGATGTTGAACGAAAAAGAACTTTTATTGAAAAGTATGCCTTTACAGACCCTGAACGATATTGGCATTACCTGCATCACTTAATTCCTGCCAATCCTTTTTTAATATGTGCACTTGATATTGCTGCCTGGGATTTATATGGAAAGCTTCGTCGAAAGCCTTTGTATGCTTTACTGCAACAAAATATAGATAATCTCCCTTTAACCGATTATACTATTGGAATAGATACCATTGATAAGATGATTGGTAAGATGAAAGAAAAACCCTGGCCCATTTACAAAATTAAAGTAGGCGTACCAGGTGATCTTGAAATGATAGCTGCGTTGCGTAAAGAAACAACTGCGCTATTTAGAGTGGATGCTAATGCAGGCTGGACTCTGGACGAGGCACTTAATAAAATTCCGCAGTTGAAAGAACTGGGAGTAGAATTTGTGGAGCAGCCACTTGCGAAAGATAATTGGGAAGGAATGAAAATACTTTTTGAAAAGTCACCCTTACCCTTAATGGCAGATGAGTCTTGTGTGTCGGAACAAGATGTTGAAAAATGTAAGGGCTATTTTCATGGAATAAATATTAAACTCACCAAATGTAGTGGTATAACGCCGGCACTTAGAATGATATCGGGTGCAAAAAAGCTGGGCATGAGTGTTATGATTGGATGTATGAATGAAACCACCATTGGCTCGGCTGCTATTGCCCATCTGGCACCGATGGCAAATTATATTGATATGGATGGTCCACTGTTATTGGCAGAAGATATAGCTACCGGATTAACCTTTCATTACGGCAAGGTATCTGTAACAGATAAACCCGGACTAGGCATTAATTTTCTGAGAACATTCTGATACCTGTTTGTATCAACATCAGTTTTGAAAATAGATCAATAAGAATAACACTATTTAGCTGAATTCAATAAGGTAGTAGCCTGCGTTTGTCTAATTACTTTTCTTCTCTCAATTCAAATATAAAACTTACCAGGTCTCTGATTTCTTTTTTCGAAAGTATCAATTTCATGTCTGGCATACTTGAAGGTGCATCCTCTCTTTTTGTCACCTGATTTTTAGCGATTATCTCATCAGGTTTATCTCCACCTTTTAAAATGAAACTGGTATTAGTTTCCTCCTTCAAAATACCTGCAGTCTTTTTGCCATCTTTTAGGGTTAGTGTAACAACTCCATATCCTTTAGCCAGTTTAGCACTGGGTGCAATCATCGCTTCCAAAATTTGCTGCCGGCTAATTCTTTTTGCAACACCATTTAGCCTTGGGCCAGCGTTTCCGCCATAATCATCAATGGCATGGCATTTTACACATTGTGCATTTTGATTATTGTAAAAAATGCCTGCTCCTTTTTTTGCATCTCCTCCTAATAGGCTACCTGCATAAGAAGCATTTAGATCGCCATTGGAAAGTTTAGCATTTATTTCTTTATACCTTAATACTAACGCCGACGAATGAGTGCTGTCTAATGCCTCTCCTAATTCAAGATAGAGTTCGGGAGCTAATTTATTTCCTTCCATTTTTATGAGTAATTCATCAAATACTTTTTGAGTAGCTGAAAGAGGCAGCCTCCCCAATGTTAAAAGAGCGGCCTGTTTTTCTTCCATTGTTTTAGTTAACAATACTTCTGTAAGAAGACCTGCCATTAATTCTTTTGGAAGATTCATTTTTTCTAATAAATCAAGTCCGGCTACTCGAACTATTTTATCCTTATCAGAAATCCCTAACCTTATAGCCTGCTCCAATTGTGGATCCTTTAATGCTACTAATGCCCGAATCGATTCGGCCCGAACAAGTGGATCCTTGTCGGTTTTCAAAACATAGAGTAAAGGAACTGAAGACTGCTTTATAGTTAATAGATTGATGGCTTTTACTGCACTTAACCGAACGGCCAATTGTTTATCCTTTAATAATTTTATAAATACCGCTGTTACTTTATTGATAAGTAAAGTAGATTCTCTGTTAAACACGCCGCGGTATCTTCCATCCACCCGGTCAAGTACAGAGGGGTTTGCCCACACGCTCAATGCATCAATAGCTTCCGCACGCATAGCAGGTGGCGCTGATTCTTTTTGAATATAGGCTACCATGTTTTGTAAACTCTCTTCGTTGCCTACCCGAAGATTAGCATTGATTATTCTTCTCAATAATGCTTCATTGGTGAATTGGGTACTGCTGATTAAATTGCCCAATGCCGGTAGTGCATCAGGTATTGATAAGTCGTCGTTGATAGCTCTTGCAGTTTCCGTTACAATGAATTCATCTGAATCATTCATGAAGATGCGAATGCCTGCATCTTTCATTCTTCTTAGAGCAACAACCGCTGCAATACGAACTGCACGTGAATGGTTTGTAGAAAGTGCGATTATAGGTACCGCTTTTCCAATTCTTGCTAGAGCCAGACTTCCGGCATGACGCAAATAAGCATCTTTATCATCATTCACTTTCAAAAATTCTATTAATGGATTAATAGCTTCTTCCAGTTTTATTCTTCCCAATGCTTCAGCAGCAAAAAAGCGAACGCGGCTATTCGTATCTTTCAATAAGGGTATTAATGATTTACCGGCTTCCCGATATTTAATATCGCCTAACCATTTTGCAGCCTGTGCTCGTATTTCTGCATCGCTATCGTTTAATAACGGAATTAATGATAACCCATGTTTTTGTTCCTGCCTTGCCAACTGAGCTATTCCCCAAATACCATGAACTCTTGCTAATTGATTATCGGTTTGTTTACAGGCAGCAAGCAATTGTACAGCTCCTTTTCCCCCTCGTTTTACCAGTTCAAACTGCGCTTTTAACCGCACACGCATATCTTGGTTTTTTAATTGTTCAGCAAGCTCTATGTCGGAATTTTTTGTAAAATCTGACGCCAGCAATTGCTTTGTTTTGATGCGTAGGGGAGAAGCGGGAATTTCTTTTGTATCTAACTTCCATATACGACCGAAATTATGAGTATCCCATCCCTCAATCCAATCTGCAGCGTACAAAGCGCCGTCGGGGCCAAAGTCTAATCCTGTTGGTAGTATTCCTCCAACAACTTTTTTATGTTCACCCAATTCAAAACTCGCTCCTTTGATGTTTAACTTAAAAGCATGGATACCAGAATTATTCGGGCTACCAACAAACTCTGCTACAAAAAATGTTTTATTGTATTCGGGGCCTAATGCCGTTCCGGGATTATAAACAAAACCTGCGGGGCCGCTAACGAAATTACTGATGCAGGGTGTAATGTAGGCTGCTTGTCCTTCGAATCGGGGCAGGTACATTTTTTCGTCCATCCAAACTTTATATGAATTATTTTTGGGATCACGGTATTTACCATACTGCCAATTGCTGCGCCATCCTGCATCCGATCCATTAACAATGTATACCAGTCTTTCTTTTTCTCCCGCATGATCGCCATCGTTATCTTCACTAATCAGGTTGCCATATTCATCAAAAGCAAATTCATGAGTATTGCGTAGACCGGCAGCAAAAATTTCAAAGTCTGATCCATCGGGGTTTGCTCTTGCGATAACTCCACTATTTGCATGATTCCATTCCTGGCCATCTTGTCCTTTGCCATTGAAACCAATATCGCCGATTTGCCAATATATTTTTCCATCCGGCCCCATTTCAATGCCCGACATTCCATGTCCTCCAAATCCGATATGAATGCCATAGCCATTTGAAATAGATTTTTTTTCATC
The DNA here is from genome assembly GCA_031378605.1 of Chitinophagaceae bacterium. Lineage (GTDB taxonomy): Bacteria > Bacteroidota > Bacteroidia > Chitinophagales > Chitinophagaceae > Endoryza. Next base: position 13,600 of record JANNEK010000284.1, read on the forward strand.
AGCAATACCATCTCCATTTTTGTCTTTCATTCGCCAGAGATCAGGTGCAACAGCAACATATAAATTGTCGCCGTCACTAAATACGCCGCCCACCACATCCGTTACTTCATCATTAAAATCATTTACGACCTGTTGCGAATAATCGGCAATACCATCTCCATTTTTATCTTCGAGCCGATAAATATTTTCTTTTTCAATCGTCATGTCTTTCCAGTCGTGCGACTTATCTCCATTTAAATCTTTAAGCCATTCATTCTTCGAACTATTTTCCGGTGAAAGTTCTTTATGGAGGAAAATTCTTTTTTCTTCTACTGTTTGCAATTGAATGGATTCAATTTCCCAACTCGTATGACCGCGGATATCGAATTCTGAATTTTTTTGCCGATTGGTGGTTGCATAATATAATTTTCCGTTGTCATCGATATCAATGGCAATGGGTGAGATCACTAATGAGTCAATACCCCAAACTGAGAGCTTTAACCCATCAGCCAATTCAGGTTTAATCATAGAATTTATTGAAGTTGCCATTTTTACGGTGAAAGTGGTATCCATCAATTTCGTTTGGAGATCACTATTCTTAACCTTATTTGTACAGGCGGCAAGCAACAAGGAAATAAAAAAAATGGATGCGGCTTTTATCGTAGTTAATCTTATTGGCAGAACTAGTTGCTGTAGCATAGTATTCGGTTAGTCTTTATAAAAAAATAAAGATACAAACTGGGAACTGTACAGCAATTATTAGAAGTTAATATTCTCCCCTGGCGAGATGTTCCGAGCAATCTATAGGAAGAATAGGGATTATCCCGAAGAATTTTTTTCCAATGATGGCATGCAACTTTTTTAGAATGGTAGTTTGATTAAAGCGAGTTGTAGTAGCTAAATAGTTTTATCAGATGGTCTGGATTTTTAAAACTTGTCTTATTTTCCTTTAAAAAAAGATCTATCTTATCCTTTTGGCTCTTTAGCAATTCGAGCACAAATTCTTTCTCTTTTTTTAAACGTTTTATTTGACCATTATTAAATACATAGTATTCTTCGTAGGTATCGAATACTTTTATAGTCTCTCCGGAAACATCATTTTTTTGAGCATTTATTTTTTTTCTTACAGACCTAATAAATTGTGTATGTCCATCTACTAGTAGTTGGTAGAAGTTGTTTTCATTTTGATAATCAATAGGAGGGTATCCTGTTCTAAGTACGTAGGTATTTTTTTTATCAATTGTAATACCATCAAAAATTATTTCTTTGACCAGACCATTGGGTGTTACCATTTCAACATTATTTGTAGTAACAAAATGAGCTTCCTGGCTGCATAAATCAATTTTAACTTTTATATTTTCTAATTTTTTTCCCTTGCTCAATTGAATGCTTGCAAATTTCCAATCGCTGAACAAATAAGGCGAACCCTCAACATTTTCGTATTGTGATTTAAACGGTTGCCCATTAACGTCTAAAATCATCAGGTCATTCATCCATCCATTTCCGGTTCCCTCCATGGATCGAATCGCTTGGGTTTGTGAATAGCTACTTAACTGTAGTGCTACAAATAATAAAAAGATAATAAACTTCATCGATTAAAAGAAAAAAAGGCCCTGGTAGCAGGGCCTTTGAATAATAAATTATTGTTTAGGATTTTTAACCGGCGCACTGCCTGCGGCCGGTGGATTATACACCAACTCATTATCTGGTACATCCCAATAATCAAGGTAATTATAGTTTATACTTGCGTTTGTATTTACTACAATTGCGCCATTAGGACCGGTGGGCGACAATACCGTAACTCCTGATCTTCCACCACCGTTAGATACATCATTGATAACTCCCCAGCGACGGGCATCATAAAAAGAAAGTCCTCTGAAGGCCATTGCAATTCTTCTTTCTTTTCTTAACTCTTCTTTTGCCTGAGCCAATGTTAATCCCGTACCACTAACAGCAGGTAAACCTGCACCCTGAAGAGTTCTTACTGCGTCAATTAAAGCAAGCCCACCGTTAATATCATTACTATAAATTTTTGCTTCTGCCAGCATCAGTTGATTTTCTTCGTGGTATCCAGCTATATAGAGTTCGTATTCTCCAACAGTTCGGGTACCCATTACTGCTACACCAGCCATTCCAGCTCCGCCGTCTATCAAATCCCAACTTGTATTAAATACATTTCCGCGGT